>NZ_JACJDN010000291.1:0-5011 GCF_014163565.1 Pseudoalteromonas sp. SR45-5
GCCATAACTGTGTTATGGCTTTTTTCATACGCTTTAATATGTAAGCCGTAAACTTATTTTTATGAAATATTTGTACGCAAAAAGCGTTCTATTAAGCACGCTTGTACTAATTTTACAGCGTTATTTTAAGGCAATGCAGTAAAAAGCAGTAACTTGTTCATCACCCAATGATTAGGAAGTACAGTGTTTAAGCAATTTAAAAATAAAGTGATGGGTGCGCCAACAGCTATGGCCGGTTTAGCTTTGGGTATTGCTAGTATGGGATGGACATGGGAAAACGTTTTTAATTTAAACTCCCAAGGGCAATTTTTGGGAGCGGTATTAGCTGGCGTATTAGTTTTACTTTTGGCTGCTAAGTTTTTACTACACCCTCATTTATTAAAAGCCGATTTAGCACACCCAGTTGCAGGAAGTGTGATCCCTACATTTGCAATGGCTAATCTTGTTATTTCAAACTCAGTTGGGCAATTTAACCAATTAGCTGGCGACATTATGTGGGTTTTATCTAACCTTTTTGGTGAGTTTTTTATACCAGCGAGCAAAAAAGTTTAATTTTGAAGATATGGCGCCTAGCTGGTTTGTGCCACCAGTGGGGATAATTATTGCAGATGTTACTTTTTCGGGAAATCCGACATTAGCGTGGTTAGCTTATAGCGCATTAGTTATTGGTATATCAACGTACGCTATAATGCTGCCAATTATGTTTTATCGTTTTTTATTAGCATTAAAAAGTGACTACGAAATACAGCCAACACTCGCCATTTTAGCAGCGCCTGCCAGTTTAACATTAGCGGGGTATTTTCATGTTTTAGCTAATCCGTCACTTGTTATAGTGGGGGCATTATTTATATTAGCGATAATAAAAACACTGATTGTTTATGTGTTATTTATAAAGTTATTACGCAGACCTTTTACGCCGAGCTACGCTGCTTTTACATTTCCAATGGTTATTGGGGCAACTGCATTATTTAAAATGAAAGACTGGATGCAAAGTATAAACCTCGCAATGCCATATGTAGATACAGTTAATTACTTAGCTACGTTTGAACTTATAGTTGCCACGGCAGTGGTTGGTTATGTAAGTGGTCGGTACTTTTGCCACTTTAAATTATCAAAGCAACAGGTAACGTAAAGTTACTCTTGGATTACCTGTGGCTCATTATTTTCTTGCTCAGCTAGTTTTTCGCGCTCAGCTTTTGATACATAAGAGGGTTTGTTGCTTTTATGTAGTTTAGCGTTAGTGCGTTTATCTTTTTTTTGAAATTTAGTGACGATTTTTTTACGACGGTTCACAATTAAATACTCTCTTAATTTTAAGTCGCGCATTATACAGTCATCCTCATAAAAGCTGCTATATAAATATTTAACATGAACTCTGGGTAAGAGGTTTACCAGCGTATTGAACTATAGTGATATTTAAATTTATTTTCTCTAGCCAGAGATTTTCAGTGAAAACAAGGCGAACTTACGCGTCAATAGCTGGCCTATTGCAAGTAAGTTCAACGCAGTTAGCGCTAGAAATAGCTGCTTGAGATAGATTTATTATCCAGAGTTCAGGTTATTTACCTTAAGTAATCTGCGCGTTTGGCGTAAAGAGCTATAAGTAAGTAACTCATAGCGTTATAATTACCGCTCTTAGCTATTAATTAAATGGGAATTGTTTTGAAAAAGTTAGCTTTAGCCAGTATTGCTTTATTTGCATTTGGCGCACATGCGCAGTTAAATAAAAATATTGATAGCGTTGCCGATTACGCAGTAAATACCTACCAAAATGCTCAAATACACACACTAACTAACTTAGTGGCTTTTCCGACGGTTAATAAAAGCGACATTAGCACTCCTCAAAATCCCGATTTTATTGGCTTTAAAGCACTTTTAAAAATGAAAGCCGCAGAGCTTGGTTTTGACTACCAAGATTTAGGCTACACCGTATTAATTGGTATGGGCGAGCAAAGCGAAAAAGTAACGGTAGTAACCCACGGCGACGTGCAACCTGCTAATGCAAGTAAATGGAAACAAAGCCCTTTTATTATTGATACATCTGAACCGGGTAAATTAGTTGGTCGTGGTACTGAGGACGACAAAGGTGCAATAGCAACAGCGCTTTACGCCATGAAAGCAATTAAAGATAAAGGCATAACCCTTAATAACCGTATTGAGCTTATGATTTACCTTGCTGAGGAGTCTGATTGGGGTCCGCTTACTCAATTTATGAAAACGTATGAACAACCAAAATATGCAGTAACGATTGATGCATCATACCCTGTAGTGGTTGCCGAGAAAGGCTGGAGCTTAATTGCACCTACTTTTAATGCAACATCACCACAAACGGGTTTATATGTAAAGGATGTAACTGGCGGTGCGTTTAGAAGCCAAATTCCAGAAGACGCCAGCTTAGTGCTTCACAATGCAGACGCGGCACTTATTAATACATTAAAAGCAAAAGCTAAAACATTAAATAAAGTTGAATTTAACTTTAGTGAAAAAAGTAATGGTTTAGCAATAAGCGTTAAAGGTATGTCGGCGCATTCATCTGAGCCGGAGTCGGGTATAAATGCTATTGCTTATTTAGCTGAGTTATTTAAAGGTGTGAAGCTTGAAAATAACAGTGACGGCGAGCTAATCGACTTTGTGAATCAGTTAATTGGTTTAGACATTCACGGTAAACAATTTGGCGAAATAGCTTACAAGCACGACTTTATGGGCCCAATGACAGTGGCACCAACCGTTATTGAGCGCGATGGTAATGCGCTAACACTTGCTGTAAATGCACGTCGCCCAATGGGTAAAGACGAAGCTGTATTACAAAAGCAAATTGATGATGCACTCGCTAATTGGCAAGCTACTAACAATGTAACACTTGCTAACATAGAAACAATTATTGGCACACCTATGCTACTTGATGGCGCGCCACATGCGCAAAAGCTGCTTGATATTTTCAAGCATTTTACGGGCGACGAAAAAGCTGACTTTGTATCAATAGGTGGTGGCACTAACGCAAAGCTGTTTGATAATGCTGTATCGTTTGGCCCTTCAATGCCGGGTAAGCGCTACACAGGTCATTCAGAGCATGAATTTATGACACTTGAGCAACTTGAACTGAATTTACGTATGTACACAGCAATGATGATAGAGCTTGGTAATATGTAGTTATAGTTGTTTAGTAAAAGCCGCCTTGTTTGACTGAAGTGACCCCAGTAAGGCGGCTTTTTTGTACTTATTAAAATTGGGCTACAAAGCTAAGGTTGTATACATCGTAGTTATCATTATCAGTGTAATTAGCTGTAAAGTAGTAGCTATCATTAATAAAGTACTTACCTTCAATCACTAAATCAGAATCGTTTGAGCCAATACCGACTGCAACATGTTTATTGAAGTAATAGTTTGCGAGTACATTAAAAACTGAGTCGTCGCCAACATCTAGATAGTCAACATTTACAGCAAAATAGCTGTCATCATAAAGATGGGCAAAGTAACGTGATGATAGGTCCCACGACTCTGTTTCATCATCTGTTTCAACAGTAAAACCAATGTAGTCGGTGTCGTTAATTTCATGATTATACTGAGCTTTAAACAAATAAACTGTATCGCTATATTCATAATCTAACATACGTACAGATACTTTTAGTGAATCAGCAAATAAGTAACCTAAACCTAGTGAATAGTTGTCGGCATCACCAATATTAGGTAGTTCAAAAGTTGCAAAAGCATTGCCGTAAAAGCCTTCTCCAAAAATACCTTTTCCACTATAACCATCTGAATTAAAATAATTTAAGCCTATATTGCTATCTGTATCTAAGTAGCCAAAATCATCCCACACACCTGAATTTTGCTGCTTCTCAAAGTAATAGTGAGTTGATAACCCGTACACATCATCGTTGTAATAATCAGAATCAATTTTTGCGTAGTTTATAGAGTTAAACCATTGTTTTGATTCTGACTGCTCGGCGTTTACAGACGCTGTGCAGCTAAGTGCGAGTAAAGTGAGTGGCATTAAAAAGCGCATAAGTATCCCTTCTTATAATTAAGTAAGTTTGTTACTAGAATGGGTATTATATTTGTGAGGTTTTATAAGGCAATTAAATGATTGTAATAAAGTGTTTAGATGTTGTTGGTTTTCCTAATTAAAAAATTAGGTTTACCTCAGGCAAGTTTTCGAAGCTTGGTTTGGCAAATAAATACCCTTGCATAAGCTCAACACCTGCGTTTTTAAGCCACTTATATTCTTCTACCGTTTCAATCCCTTCAGCTAGTGCGGTGATGTTTAAATCGCGAAACATATTTAAGCAATGAGTTACTATTAGTTGGCGTTTTTTGTCGTTGTTAATATCGCGTATGAGCGCCATATCAAGCTTGATAATATCTGTTTGAAAGTCAGCCAGTAGATTTAAACCAGAATAACCTGCACCAAAGTCATCAGTGGCGGTTTTAAATCCGAGAGACTGATAGTAATCAACAATGCGTTTAATGTGTGCGGTGTCTTCTATTTTTTCAACTTCAGTAAATTCAAACATAATATTTTGAATTGGAAAGTTATACTTTTTTGCAGCTTCGAGTGTGGTGCGTATACATCGCTCAGGTTTATAAATAGCATTAGGTAAAAAGTTAATGCTTAGCATTGATGTTATGCCCAGCTTTGCGGCTAGTTGAATGGCTTTAATACGACAAAGCTGATCAAATGCATAGCGGTTGTCTTCATTCACTTTTGAAATAATAGAATAAGCAGACTCGCCATTTAAACCTCTAACCAGCGCTTCATAGCCATAAATAAGATTAGTTTTACAGTTTATAATCGGTTGAAAAGCCATAGAAAAATCAAACTCGAGATCGTTAGCGTCAGCACAGTTACTACACGTCACTTTTTCGCAATCTTTTGATTTCTCGCTCATTTAGCTGATCCTCTTGTGCATATTTGTTTAGGTTAGTTGAGATTAGATTCTAACACAAATAGATTAAAGTATTGTTTTTTATGTTTTTATACGTAATAAATAACTATGTAATTAAATGAAAA
>NZ_JACJDN010000292.1:0-4975 GCF_014163565.1 Pseudoalteromonas sp. SR45-5
GCTTGTGCATTTGTAGACCCGCACACATCAAGCGTGGCACTAAAATCGCTACATACTTTTGGTCGACTTTCATCACCAAATAACTTACATAAATTACCTTCGTCCAGCTGAATACAACGCTCTCCGGCTTTTTTACCATTTGGCATACCTGGAATAGGCGAACTAATACTTGGCGCAATACAACATGCGCCGCAGCCTAGCCTGCAATTCATCGATTCGGTTTTCATAATTTCCTCTGAATAAAACACACTTACTTTAATTTCTTTTTAGGAACTTAATTAGTCACATAGTGAGTTGTAACACACACATGTAATGCTTTGTTACATCTTAAAACAGCTTGTAAACACTTTATTGCGTATTATTGCTCTGTCACCACCAATTATGAAGGAATGCCTTGTGGCTACTACAAAACAAATAATACTCCCAATCGCTGTTTTAGCAGGCGGTATTGCTTTAGCTTTCGCCTTTATGGCAATGAAAAAACCACCCGAAGAAAAGCCAGAGCAAGATTTACGTCCTTTAGTAGCAACACAACGCGTACTTTTAGATTCTATAACGCTCGATGTTAAATCGTACGGCATTGTTAAACCAAAATATCGTACAGAGCTAATAGCACAAGTTAGCGGGCAAGTTATTTCGGTATCAGATCAATTTGTAGAAGGCGCGTTTGTAAAGCAAGGCGATATTTTAGCACGAATTGATGCAAATGATTACGAAGCAGACTTTATTGAAGCGCAAGCGGGTTTAGCACAAGCAAGCTCAGCACTTGAAATAGAACGCGCGCAAGCACATGTCGCTCAAGCTGAGTGGGAGCGCATTAAGTCAGACTCAAGCGACGCTATTGCATCAGAACTTTATTTACGAAAACCACAGCTGGCCGAAAAATTAGCGCGTTACCGCTCTGCTCAAGCAAGTGTTAAACGTGCTAGCCGCAATCTTGAGCGTACTTATATTAAAGCCCCTTATGATGCCATTATTAATGAGCGCACAATTAGCTTGGGTTCAGTAGTAAACCCAGGTAATAGTTTTGGCGCACTAAGCGCAACCTCAGTTGCAGAGGTCCGTTTACCGGTTGCCGATCAAGAACTGCAATATTTAAAAAATGGCGGCGTAGGCTCAAATGTTACATTTAACGCAGAATACGCGGGTAAGCAAACAATGTGGCAAGCCAAAGTAATTCGCACCGAAGGTGTGGTTGATCAAACAAGCCGTATGAGCTACTTGGTTGCACAACTTGCAACACCTTATGGCGACAAAACACGCCCTCTTCGTTTTGGTTCGTACATTAACGCTACCATTGAAGGTCGCCCGCTTGATAACGCAATTATTGTTGCGCACCACTTAGTTAAAGATAATAAAATTGTAATTTTAAATGACGATTTAACATTGTCGTTTAAAACCCTCAATATTATACGCGAACAAAACGGCATGATTATAGCCAGCCAAGGGTTAAACAATGGCGAGCAAATTGTTACCTCAGCGCTTGAATACCCAACTGAAGGTATGGCAGTAAAAATTGAAGATATTGCGCCTGATAAAACTGATGTAACTCAACTTGCGCTGAAAGAGGAATAATCATGAACACTCGTGAAACAGGGTTAATAGCATGGTTTGCCCGAAATCCCGTTGCTGCCAACCTACTAATGATATTTATATTAGTAGGCGGTATTTTAATGGCAATGACCATTCGCAAACAAATGTTCCCACAGTTTGAAAGCAACTGGATAAGCGTACAAGCAGTTTACCCAGGTGCAGCCCCGCAAGAGGTTGAAGAAGGCATAACCATAAAAGTTGAGGAAAACCTCGAAGGTATTGAAGGCATTAAACGCCTAATTACGTACTCTAACCGTGGTTTTTCACAAGCGTGGATTGAAATAGAAGAGCAATACAATCCACAAGAAGTACTTGATGAAATTAAAGTACAAGTTGATTCAATAAACACCTTTCCTGCGGGGATGGAGCGCCCTGTTGTGCGCCGCGATAAGTTTGAGCAAGAGGTAATGATACTCGCGCTTTACGGCGACATGAGTAACTACCAGTTAAAAGAGCTTGGCAACGATATAAAAGACGAACTACAAGCACTGCCTCACGTTAACCTTGTTAATTTTAACGGCGGCTTAGAATATGAAATTGGTATAGAAGTCAGCCCCGATAAACTACGCGAGTACGGATTAACATTTAGAGATATTGCAGGCGCGGTGCAAAACTTTTCGGCAAATATGTCGGCGGGACAAATACGCTCTGAAAATGGTTATATTTCGATGCGTGTTGAAAAACAAGCCTACCGTGGTTTTGAGTTTGAAAAACTGCCACTTATTACCCTTGCTGATGGCGCACAAATTTATTTAGGCGATGTTGCAACTATTAATGATGGCTTTGAAGAAGGTCTACAATATTCAAAATACAATGGTAAGAATTCACTCTCGTTTGAAGTAAACGCATCAAAAGATCAAGACATTACCGATGTAGCAAAAGTACTTAAAAGCTACATGGCAACTAAAGAGCCACTTTTACCTGCAGGCGTTAAGCTCTCTCCTATTGTTGATTTAACTTACTACCTTGAAGGTCGACTCGATATGATGGTCGATAACATGATTTGGGGTGGCTTGTTAGTAATGATAGTGCTGGCACTATTTTTACCGCTACGCTTAGCATTTTGGGTAATGATGGGTTTACCGGTGTCTTTTCTGGGCGCCTTTTTGTTTATGCCTATTGGCTTTTTAGATGTAACAATTAACCTAGCCTCTCTTTTTGCCTTTATACTTGTACTCGGGATCGTTGTTGATGACGCCATAGTTGTGGGCGAGTCAGCCAGTGCCGAAATAGAAAAATACGGCCACACACTTGATAACGTAGTACGCGGTGTTAAACGCGTTGCGATGCCAGCAACCTTTGGTGTACTAACAACTATTGCGGCATTTTTACCTCAAACACTCGCAACCGGCCCTGGCGCTGCTTTTTCTAAGGCAATTGGTGGCGTTATTATTTTGTGTTTGATTTTTTCACTCATTGAATCAAAACTTATTTTACCTGCGCATATTGCAGCAATGAACCCACGTAAACCAAATCCTAAAAACCTATTACACCGCTTACGTATGGTGATTGATAGCAGCTTAAAAAGCTTTGTGAATAACTACTACCTTCCTTTTGTTGGCCGCTGTATTCATTATCGCTATACAGTGATTGTCGGCTTTATGTGTTTGCTTATTGTAAGCGCAGGTATGTTTGCAGGTGGTTTAGTTAAGTTTGTACCAAACCCTAAAATACCGCACGATTTTCCGCGTATTGATATAGAAATGAACTTAGCTTCATCTGAGCAAGCAACGCTTGAAACCGCACGTAAAATTGAAAGCGTGTTGTTAAAGGTCGATCAGCAACTACAAGAGCAATACGGTAAACCGATGATCCGCGATTTATCGGTAAGCCTTCGCGGACGAACTGAAGCAAATATTATGGCTATTTTGGTAGAGCCTGACTTACGCCCTATCGACACATTTGCCCTAAGTGCATTATGGCGTGAGCAAATGCCCGCTTTACCAGGCATTAAAACCATGACCATTCAAGACAGTATAATGAATGGCGGTCGAGATGATGGCGACGTTAGCTTTAAACTTGAAGGCAAAAATGCTGACGAGCTAAAAGAAGTGGCTGGTAAATTAAAAGCCAAATTACAAACAATGGAAGGCGTTGGCGACGTAAACGATTCAATGCAAAGCGCTACCGACGAAGTGCAACTTGATTTAAAACCACTCGCTTACAGCATGGGTTTAACGCTTGCTGATGTAGCGTCGCAAGTTAGCTTTAGTTACTACGGCTTAGAAGCGCAGCGAATATTGCGTGAAGGCGAAGAAATTAAAGTCATGATCCGCTATCCAGAAGACGAACGTAACTCAATAAGTGACATAGCAAGTGTGCGTATTATCACACCCACAGGCGCTGAAGTACCGCTAAGTGAAGTAGCCGAAGTTAAGCTTGTTGACGGTGTAAACCGTATTCGCCGAGAAAACTCTAAACGCACTGTAAACGTATGGGCTGCGGTAAATACCGACAAAGCCGAACCATTTGCGATTGCAGAAGAAATTCGTGATGAATACTTACCAACATTACTTAAGAGCTACCCTGGCGTTACAAGTGATGTAGCTGGGCGCATTCAAGAAGAGATGGATAGCGCTTCAGAGCAGCTTCGTGATTTTGGTATATCAATGATGATTATATTTGCCTTGTTAGCCATTCCGCTTCGCTCTTACTCGCAGCCACTTATTATAATGTCGGTTATTCCGTTTGGTGTAGTGGGCGCGATGTTTGGGCATATGATTTTAGGTATGACCATGAGTAGCTTATCGATGTTTGGCATTATTGCTGTAGCGGGTGTGGTCGTAAATGATTCCCTCGTTATGGTTGATTTTGTAAACAAAGCACGCGCTGAAGGTGTTGCGATTAAGGATGCTGTAATGCAAGCCGGTGCTCGTCGCTTTAGAGCGATATTACTTACCTCAATCACTACCTTTATTGGTGTAATGCCAATTATTTTTGAAACGAGTTTACAAGCTAAAATTGTTATCCCAATGGCTGTATCACTTGCTTTTGGTGTGTTATTTGCCACAGTAATTACACTGATACTTATACCGTGCCAGTATGTTGCACTAGAAGATGCTAAACGATTAGTACGTAAAATGCGTGGCAAGCCACCACTAGTAGATGCCCAACCAGCGCCTACAAATAGCTAAATTAAGTAACATCCCAACCAAAAAAGCTCGGCATACTATGCCGAGTTTTTTATTTGAAATAACTATGAACCAAGTGTAAGTTATTATTTCGCATTCAAAAAAGACTTTATTAAGATGGCACAATGGCACGATGAGAAAACAAAAATCAAAGATATCTTTGATGCAATTAGAAATTTTGGATTAGTCGGTCTAATTTTTTATACATCTACAATTAGCTTTTTAAGAGCTAATTCATCTGAATCACTTAG
>NZ_JACJDN010000293.1:0-4972 GCF_014163565.1 Pseudoalteromonas sp. SR45-5
AAACGAGTCTAAAAATTCAGTTGTCCTAGTGACACATTTATGTGTCCCCATCGTCTAGAGGCCTAGGACACCGCCCTTTCACGGCGGTAACAGGGGTTCGAATCCCCTTGGGGACGCCACTTACTTATTTTAAGTATTGTGTAAAGCAGTGTGACACCGCACTCTCTATGCACGACGTTATCAAGAGTACCAATCTCTTAGATATGTCATTTACTACTTAGATAGGAAAGTGCAGTGTTATTAGAATAAAACCACAAATTAATACCCTCATTTTATACTTCATTTTTATATCAATCTATTTACACTTTATTACAAAACCAAACCCATAATCGCTCCATATTCCTTGTTGTACTTTTAATTAGTCTTTAAACTCATTGAGTTAATTTAAATATGGACTAAAAAATGAAACTCACAAAAATTGCACTTGCTGTTTTACTTGCATCAGGGTTGGCTGCATGTAATAGCTCAACTCAAGCTATTGATAAAAATATTGTTACAGAAACATCAATTCCTGGCGTTACACTTATTGAATCAGTGAAATCTAATGCAGGTGAAATCAACATACCGTATAAAAAATATAAACTAGATAACGGTTTAACTGTAATTGTGCATGAGGATCATTCAGATCCCTTAGTACACGTTGATGTAACATACCACGTTGGTTCTGCTCGCGAAGAGTTGG
Source organism: Pseudoalteromonas sp. SR45-5 (assembly GCF_014163565.1). Lineage (NCBI taxonomy): Bacteria > Pseudomonadati > Pseudomonadota > Gammaproteobacteria > Alteromonadales > Pseudoalteromonadaceae > Pseudoalteromonas > Pseudoalteromonas sp. SR45-5. The sequence goes on from NZ_JACJDN010000293.1 coordinate 683, forward strand.
GTAAGTCAGGCTTTGCTCACTTTTTTGAGCATATGATGTTTCAAGGTTCAGAGAATGTTGCTGATGAGGAACATTTTAAAATAATATCTGAAGCAGGCGGTACTTTAAATGGTACAACTAACTCAGATAGAACAAATTATTTTGAAACAGTACCTGTAAATCAATTAGAAAAAATGTTGTGGCTAGAAGCTGATCGAATGGGCTTTTTACTCGATGCTGTAACCCAAGAAAAATTTGAGGTACAACGCGAAACAGTAAAAAACGAGCGCGGCCAACGTGTTGATAATCGCCCCTATGGTCGCTTAGGTGAACGTGTTGCTCAAGCGATGTATCCAGACGGCCATCCATATTCATGGCCTGTAATTGGTTTTATGGACGATTTAAATCGCGTAAATGTAAATGATTTAAAAGCATTCTTTTTAAAATGGTACGGACCAAATAATGCAACGCTTACCATTGGTGGTGACATCAGCGCTAATGAAATACTGCCATTAGTTACTAAATATTTTGCACCAATCCCAAAAGGTCCTGAAATACCTAAAGTTGAAAAAACAGCTGTAATACTAGATGCCGATAGATATATTTCAATGGAAGATAAGGTTCACTTACCTTTATTAAGTATGAGTTTCCCAACGACTTATGCTCGCTCTGAAGATGAAGCACCTCTTGATATACTTGCTGAAATATTAGGTGGAGGTAATAATTCACTACTATACAAAAACCTAGTTAAAACTCAACTTGCTGTTCAAGCAAGTGCAAATCATCCATGCCAAGAGTTAGCGTGTTCAATTAGTCTTTATGCTTTACCAAATCCTACAGCAGGGAAAACGTTAGCTGATATGGAAAAAATCATTCGTGATTCATTTGTTGAATTTGAAGAGCGTGGCGTTACACAAGATGATTTAGATAAAGTAAAAGCTAAAATAGAGTCAGGTGCAATTTTTGGTCTGCAAAGCGTATCAGGAAAAGTCTCTCAACTAGCCGCATCTGAAACGTTTACAGGTAACCCAAACTCAGCTAAAGATGAGATTGCACGTTATAACAAAGTTACAAAAGCTGATGTTATGCGTGTTTTTAATCAATATATCAAAGGTAAATCTGCCGTTATTATGAGTGTTGTGCCAGAAGGTCAAACTCAACTTATAGCTGCCCCAGATAACTTTACGCCTAAAGCGCATGATTTTGGAGGTCCATCTACAACTTCAGCTGATGATTTAGTAGCACGAAGAGCTGTTGATACATTTGATCGAAGTATTCACCCTGTAGCCGGCGCAAATCCTGCTGTTGATGTTCCTTCTCTTTGGCAAACTAAGACCGAAAACGGTATTAAAATATTAGGTACGCAAAGTACAGAAACGCCAACCACCGCTATTTTTATTAAAGTTCCGGGTGGCTTGTATAATGAGCAAGCTAGTAAAGTGGGTTTATCGTCAATGACTGCATCGTTAATGAGCGAGTCAACGCAAAACTACACTACAGAGCAAATGAGTAACGCGCTTGAAAAACTGGGTAGCCAGGTAAGTATCTACTCAGATAAAACACATACAAATGTGTATGTTTCTAGCTTAACCAAAAATGTAGATGCAACGCTAAAGCTTGTTGAAGAGAAATTATTTAAACCTGCATTTAATGCCGATGACTTTGAGCGTAATAAAAAGCAAATCATTCAAAATATTCAACATTCAATGAAGGATGCAGGGTATTTAGCATCTAATACATACAGCAAATTACTATATGGCGACAATATAGCTGCACTTCCAAGTACTGGAACGCTTAATAGTATTGAGGCTATTACATTAGGTGACGTTAAAGCTTTTTATAACGCAAACTTTAAACCACAGGGCGCGCAAGTCATTATTGTTTCTGATTTAAAAGAGTCAACAATTGAGCCAAAGGTTAAAGCTACACTTGCAAACTGGCAAGGTAAATCGAGCCCAGTAGCGGTTGATTTCAGTGAACCTAAAGTAGAAACTAATGTCATTTATCTTGTAGATAAACCAGATGCCCCTCAATCAGAAATTCGTATTGGTAAACGCGGTATGGTTGAAGACATTACAGGTGAGTTTTTTAAAGCTAACTTAATGAACTTTGCATTTGGTGGCACGTTTAACAGCCGTATCAATCTAAATTTACGAGAAGATAAAGGCTACACTTACGGTGCTCGCTCTCGTTTTTGGGGTGATAAAACATCAGGTGGCTTTACAGCTTCTGCAGCGGTGAGAGCCGATTCTACTGCAGCGTCTATTACAGAGTTTACTAATGAGCTTAATAACTATGCTCAAAACGGTGTCACTGACGAAGAGCTTATGTTTATGCGTAAAGCTATCAATCAAAAAGATGCGCTTAAATACGAAACGCCTAATGCAAAACTTGGCTTTTTAGCACAAATATTAGAGTTCGATTTAAAACCTAGCTTTGTAAAAGAAAGAAATGAGATTGTTAGCAATATTAGCAAAGAAGAAGTTAACGCCTTAGCTAAAAAACACTTAAACACTAAAGATATGATTTATTTAGTAGTGGGTGATGCTAAAACACTTCGCCCAGAGCTTGAAAAATTAGGCATGAAGGTTGTTGATTACAGCCTTTAATATTTAAATAAATAATTAGAATTACAAAGCAGCTTTTTAGCTGCTTTTTTTTGCCTGATTTTAGAGTGTTGATCTTTTTGAAAGTAGATTACAGGGAGCAACTACAGCGTCTTTCTTTAGATATAAAATATAGTTTTATAGTTGAAGCCTTCAAATAACACCCCATTCCTAGCTTTATTATTCAGTACTTATAAAGATTCAATTTGGTAGCATAAATTTAAACATCCAACTTTATTAGGAGGATTTATGGCAAGTGGATGGGCACGAGACGGTGCAATTCAAGATCAAATTGATGCAAGTGTTAACGATGCCGTACAGTATGCAAGAAGCAATTTAATATCTGGTGCAAGTGCTGAGCTATGTGACGAGTGCGATGAAAAAATCCCACAAGCACGAAGGCTCGCGCTACCAGGAGTTCGCTACTGTGTTGCATGCCAAGCTGAAATAGAAGGCAATGGTGCCAGCGCTAAATCGTTTAATAGGCGTGGTAGTAAAGATAGTCAGTTGCGTTAAAAAAAGGTGCTGCAAAGCACCTTTTATTTAATACCAATCTGCATAACCATTTGAACTATATATAAAATTAAACCTCTCCATAGTTATACCAACCAGCATAAATCTTTGATCAATTTAACGAATTAAATTGCACTATTACGTCGATAAAAATTTTTTATTTAGAACAACTAGATACAAAAATTTTGCCTAGTTCTAGCGTAATTTTTTTAACGTTAAATAGACCCCATATATAAGCAGATTGGCATTAAGCAAATTGTTATAACTTGAATTAGTTGTTAAGTAATTTAAAATTTACTCATGTCTTCTTTTTTCTGAATTAACTCAATTGCATAGCCATCTGGGTCTTTTACAAAAGCAATTTCAGTAGTACCGCCTTTTACAGGCCCTGGTTCACGGCTTACATTGCCACCAGCAGCTTTAATATCTGCACATGCTTTGTAAATATCATCAAACTCAATAGCAATATGACCATATCCATTACCTAGGTCGTAGCTATCCTCGTCCCAGTTATAAGTTAGCTCTAATACTGTGTTATCTGCTTCGTCGCCATATCCAACAAAGGCAAGAGTGTATCTGTATTCACTGTTATCAGCTCTGCGTAATTCTTTCATACCTAATATTTCAGTATAAAAAGCAATTGATTTATCCAAATCCGCTACACGAAGCATAGTATGTAATAAACGCATTTTTAGTTCCTTTAGTTATTTATTCAAAGTTAAGAGTATTTTTAACTAAGCGCTATTATCAAGCGCGTTTTAGGGGGGTTATATGTATTAGCCATATATGTAGGCATTACATATAAATCACAACCTTAATATGAGAGTGGGCTTAAAACAGTTTGAGTTCGACCTTTATAAATTACCAATTAATGAATCATTTTATTAAATTTTGGATGTTTATATAACCAGTACTCAATTATTGGTCAACCTATTAGTATAAAAAAAGTTACTGATTGTTCAACAAAAGTTAACCTTTGCTTAATTGTGCTGTTGATATATAAGCATTTGTTTTAATGGGATATTAAATTGATCTTTGTGTAATTTTTAAAAATGTGGCGTTTGCTTGGTTAACTTATTGGTTGACAAAAAAGTCGTATGGTAATACAGTTTTTGCATACCAATTGGTAAGTTGCTTGGTTTGAGTGAGTACAATGTATTGGTAATTAATCAGAGTTACGTTTTGCACAGGT
>NZ_JACJDN010000294.1:0-4954 GCF_014163565.1 Pseudoalteromonas sp. SR45-5
TGCAAAATACTTTGCTGAATAGTTGAGTTAACTTCAAGCGCACGTGAGTTTGCTTGGTAATTACGCTGTGCAGTAATTAAGTCTACAAGCTCGTTTGTAAGGTTAGTATTTGATTGCTCAAGCGCTGATGAGTTAATTCCACCAAACGTACCCGAACCAGCTTCACCCGCTACAGGTTCACCTGAATCAATACTTTGCTTCCAGCTTGTATCACCCACTTGTGATAACCCTTGTGAATTTGGAAAACGTACCATAGCCACTTGCCCTAGGAATGTTGAGTCACCGTTACTGTAAGAAGCGACAATTTTACCGTCTGTTCCTATATCAATTCCGGCTAAACGACCTACTGTTGAGCCATCTTGATCGAGTGCTTTTACTTCAAAACCACTTGAATACTGAGTTGGGATACGTCCTGCTGTGTTATTTTCATCGCGCCAGTTAAGCTCAATACCAGTACCTGGGAAAGTTGCACCATTGTCTAGTAATGTTGATAAACCAGCACCAGAACCCGCTGGTAGTAGTATTTCATCAAAAGTAGTTGTATTTGTATTTGCCACACCACCTGTTGTTGATGGCAAACCACTTGAGTTAAAACCTAGGGTGGTCAGTGGTGTATAAGGTGTCGTTGTTTGTTCTCCACCAGTTGTGGCATCAACTACTTTGCCATCGAGTGTTGCGTATACTTCCCAACTGTTATCTGTACCACCTGCTGCGGCATCATCTTCTTTAGCAAAAAAGTATTGTAAAATGTGTGGTTCACCTAGTGAATCATATACCGTTGTTGACGTAGATGAGTTATAAGTACCACTAGATGTTGGGTCAAAAGCAATACCCGGAGCATCTGCTGTTGCATCTAAGTTAAACGACAAAAATACATTTTCTGTTGCGCGAGGTGAACCAGACGAATCAGGGATTTGAATTGGATCAGTTGTGCTCAAACTTACCGACGTTGTATCACCTGTAGATGAGTCAACAGGGAATGCTTGTAAAAAGTTACCTTTTGCGTCAACCATAAAGTTATCTTGGTTAAGCTTAAATGCACCCGCACGTGTATATGTTAAATCTTGCGAAGATAAATCGTCTGTCATCGCAAAATAACCTTCACCAGTGATTGCTAAATCAAGTGAGTTATTTGTAAATTGTAGTGAGCCTTGATGAAACTGCTGCGCAACCATGGTTGTTTGCACACCGTCACCATTTTTAGTCTTACCAGAGCTAAATACTGACGATGCGTAAACATCGGCAAACTCAGCGCGTGACTCTTTAAAACCTGTGGTATTAACGTTTGCAATATTATTTGCAGTTACGTCTAAATCTTTTTGTGCGGCAGCTAAGCCAGTTAATGCAATATTGAAGCTCATAATTCACCTCTAACCTGTTAATATTTAGCCTGCTGACAGGCGAAGTATAATTAAAATTTATTACGCGATTTCTGCGACGTCTGTCAACCTAACCGCACCTTCTTTAGTGTTAATAATAATGCCACTTGAGCCATTAATATTAACGCTTTCAATGTTCTTAAATGTAGCAATGGGTAAGCTTGAAAATTCACCGTCAGTACTTCCTTCTGCGGTTACTGAGTATTCACCTTCAGGTAAACGCTCACCAGCTTCATTTTTGCCATCCCACGCAAAACGTACCGCACCTGCTGGCTGAGAACCCATATCAATAGTTCTTACTAGCTGACCTGATGCATCAGTAACTTTAATTTTTAAGTTATCAACGGCTTCTTCTGCCACTGCAGAGCCTCTGGCATCACCTGTTTCATTTAAATCCAGGGTGTTTGACTCTAGTAAAGCTTGTTTGCCTACAAGTGTAGATGCTTGCAGTGCTGAATTAGATGTCATTGAAGAGGCTAAAGATTCAAAGTTAGTATTTAAATCTGTAATCCCTTGCGCCATCGTAAAGCTCGTCATTTGAGCAATCATTTGGTCATTATCCGCAGGGTTACTGGGATCCTGATACGATAATTGCTGAGTTAACAAAGAGAAAAAGTCTTCTTGTGTTAACGCATCACTCTCATTATCACTGGTAGCAACTTGTTGCTCTTGCCAGCGTATAGAGTCTAAATAGGATGAAGATGTACTAATATCGTTACTCATAACCTACCCTCGGTTACCGCTGCCCTAGCAACAGTGTTTTACTTAGCATTTGCTTAGCTGCATCAGCAACTTGCACGTTTGTTTGGTAAGAACGAGAGGCAGAAATCATATTTGCCATCTCCTCTACAACATTAACGTTGGGTTTATAGATATAGCCATTTTCATCCGCACTTGGATGGTTTGGGTTATATTCAATTTGTAATGGTGCATCGCTTTCAACAATGCCCAAAACTTTAACACCAACTGCGGAGCCCTGCTGGTTACTTACTGATGCTGAAGCCTTTGTTAGCTCAGCCGCAAATACAGGTTGGCGCGCTCGGTACGTTTTGTCTTGAGATGAACTAATGGTGTTAGCATTAGAAATATTACTAGCTGTAGTATTTAAGCGAACGTTTTGTGCGCTCATACCCGAACCTGCAATATCGAAAACATTATATAAACTCATAATTTTTATCCTTGACTACCGAGAGCTTTATTCAGGCCTTTAAATTTGCCGCTTAAAAATTGCAAGCTGGCCTGATACTCCATAGCATTCTGTGTATACAAGTTTCGTTCCACTTGTATATCAACCGAGTTACCATCACCTGTATCTGATTGATTTGGCAAACGAAATGATTCTGAACTGCCCATACTATGAGTACCTCCACCAATGTGTTTATCATTAGTTCTTACCATAGTATTGCCGCTTTGCTGGGTTGACCTTGCCGCTTTTAATGCAGAGGCAAAATCAATATCTTTTGCTTTATAGCCAGGCGTATCAGCGTTAGCTATATTAGTTGCAATTAATTCAGCTCGCTGTGAACGGATCAACATGGCTTGCGGATGCACACCTAATGCTTTATCAAAACTGATAGCCATAACCTTCTCCAAAAAATTGACTTACCCATTAATAAAGCAAAAAATAAGCCATTAATATTAGGGCTTGCTATATTTTTATAAGGCTATGTATCTAAATAGAAAAACGACGCTAGGTGCGTCGTTTTAGGGAAGGGAGTTAGCTTAATTACTTCTTTTGGTAAATAATACCAGGGTTGCACCTAACCATATCAAATTCAGTACTTAGGCCAGTTAGGGACTCTGACGCGCCTAAAAATAGGTAACCGTTTGGATTTAACGCTTGTGCAAACTGGTTAATAATTTTAGCTTTTATTTCAGGCGCAAAATAAATTAGTACATTTCGGCAAAAAATAATATCAAACTTGCCCATTAACGCGTAAGAATCAAGCAGATTTAAATGCCTAAAACTAACTTGTTTTTTTATTGTATCGTTTACTTGTGCCATACCGTTGCCGCTGTCTTTAAAAAACTTTTTACGACGCTCTGCAGATAACCCTCTGGCGAGTGCCAGCGCGTCGTACTCTGCATTTTTACACATATCAAGCATGGTATTAGATATGTCGGTACCAATAATTTGTGCCCCCATACGAAGCACACCTGGTTGCTTAGCATTAAATTCAGCAACCGACATAGCTATTGAATAAGGTTCTTGGCCTGACGAACTGGCAGCAGACCAAATTTTTAAAGGTCTTCTTAAATCTTTAAATTCAGGGAAAAGCTTGTTTTGGAGTAACTCAAATGGGTATTGATCTCTAAACCACAAAGTTTCGTTGGTGGTCATTGCATCAACCACAGCGGCTCTTAATTGCCGCTCATGAGGCCCGAGAGTTTTACTAACCAATTCCGATAAAGATCCCACATTAAATCGAGTCATTAACGGAGCAAGTCGGCTTTTAACTAAATACTGTTTATTTTCACCTAAAACAATGCCGCATTGCTGCTCTAAAAACGAACGAAACTGGTCGTATTCACTTTGCTGCAAATCTTTATTATTCAAGTTAGTAGCACCTATTTTTGTTAATCACAATGAACCCACTTTTTAACCGCTGTTGCTAATTCATCTGGGTTAAATTTAGCAATAAAGTCATCTGCCCCTACTTTTTCAATCATCGCTTGGTTAAAAACACCACTCAAAGAGGTATGCAAAATAACATGCAAAGGTGCAAGTTTGGGATCTGCTTTTATTTCAGCTGTTAAGGTATAGCCGTCCATTTCTGGCATTTCAACGTCTGAGATAAGTAATGCTACTCGCTCTGTAATATCATTTTTACAATCAAGCTCTGCTATTTCTTTAAGCCTAATTAAAGCTTCCTTACCATTTTTAGCAAGCTCTGTTTGAACACCTAGCGGCTCTAAGGCTCGTTTAACTTGATTACGGGCAACAGCAGAGTCATCTGCAATAAATACGATACGTTCGCCTAAATCTCTTTGAATATCGCCACTTTGTGCAACTTCAGCACTTACTTCTGTGTTTACTGGACAAATTTCGTTGAGAATTTTTTCTACATCGAGAATCTCGACTAATTCATTTTCGATTTCGGTCACTGCTGTTAAATATGAATAACGTCCGGCGCCTGATGGCGGTGGCATTATTTTTTCCCAATTCATATTTACAATACGTTCAACTCCGCCCACTAAAAACCCTTGCACAGAGCGATTGTATTCAGCAATGATTATAAAGCTGTCTTTAATGTTGTCGATTGGGCGCCCACCTACAGCCATTGATAAATCAATAACCGAAATGGTTTGACCACGAATATGTGCAACACCACGAATATACGGATTAGATTTTGGCATGCTTGTTAGTGGAGGGCATTGCAGCACTTCTCTCACTTTAAATACATTAATACCAAAACGCTGACGCCCTCTGAGCTTAAATAAAAGTAATTCTAGGCGGTTCTGCCCAACCAACTGTGTGCGTTGGTTTACTGAGTCTAAAATGCCTGCCATTCAAATCTCCTAAAGAAAACAAATAATACGGAACGATAATTGCTTTCTATTTATAAAGCTACATA
>NZ_JACJDN010000295.1:0-4883 GCF_014163565.1 Pseudoalteromonas sp. SR45-5
GCGCATGCGCTCCTTTTTTAATACTTTAAAATTAAAGGATTAAGCAGGTAGTTTTTCTAGCCATACTTTTAACCAAGGCTCGGTTACCGGCCACGGTTCAAAATCTTCACATGCATCTATTTCTAGGCGGTTGCCCACAGGCTTTGCTTGTAAATCACGAAGTAGCTCGTCAAAGCTTCGCCCTGCGTCACAAAATGTATCGCCGTAACATCTGTCACCCATTGCAATTACACCAAACGGTTTATCGGTAAGCATTGGGAAAGTGCTATTCATTGCAAAGTACAATCCGGCCAAATTACTCGGTACATCACCTTGGCCTGTTGTGGAGGTAACAATTAAAATATGCGATGCATTTTTTATATCATCAAGCGATGCTTCTGTAATTACTGTAGCAGTATGACCCGCTTGCTCTATTGTGGCTGCAACTTCATCGCTTAAACGCTCTGCACCGCCATTAACGCTGCCTACAAAAATACTAATATGTGCCATTAATAATCCTTTTCTTGCTCTGGCCAACCTAGCTGCTTACATATTTCAAGCATGTCTTCACCTAGTGGCGCTTTAATTGTTATTGATTCATTACTATAAGGGTGCATAAAACTAAGCTCTGTTGCAAATAACATTAAGCGTCTTAGCTCAAAATGCTCTCTAAAAAATTGATTATGCTGGTTATCACCATGATTTACATCACCAATGATAGGCAGTGATAAGTGCTTTAAGTGTCTGCGAATTTGATGCTTTCGCCCGGTTTTTGGAAAACACTCAACTAACGAGTAACGCACTGTTGGATACTTACCTATAGGAATAGGCAATGCAGCTTGGTGCAAGCAATTAAACTGGGTTTGCGCTTCTTGCGGTGCTTTATCTTGATCTGCAAACTTATCGGCTATTTTATCAAGTTCTTCTTTAAGCGGTTTATCTAAAAATACTGACTCTGGCGCAAAGCCGCGCACTAAGGCCAAATAGCGCTTAGCAATAGTACCTTCAATAAATAGCTGGTTCATATCGCGAGCAGCTTCCGAGTTCAATGCAAACAGCAATACGCCCGACGTAGGTCTATCGAGCCTATGTACTGGAAATACATGTTGCCCTAGCTGGTCGCGCAACATTTGCATAGCAAACTGGGTTTCGTGTTTATCTAAAAACGAGCGATGCACTAATAAACCTGAAGGCTTATTTATAGCCACATAGTTTTCATCTTGATACAAAATAGTCAGCTCGCCATATTCAATAGGCGCTGGACGCTCACTCATTTGGTTCTCCTAAAAAGGTATCAAGGGCTGTTAGTAATTCAATAATTTCATCGCTTCCGGCTTTATTCACAAGTGTCATTTGCGCCATAGGGGCAATAGCAAAGTTACGCGGCAGTGGTTGCCTATGTGTTATTAATTGCTGTATTTTGTCAATAAATACAAACTGTAACCACTGCTCAAATGCCATTGTATCGTGACAAAAAGGAGTATTTGAAAGCAGTGCCTCAGCGTCTATTGGCTCACTTTGCCAAAGCGCGTGTTTTTGTAAAAGTGCCGTTAGCTGCACTAAATAAGTTTGGGTTTGCTGGTACATAACCACCCTCTTTTATATATGTAATGCAATTATACCCTGTTCCCTCACAAGCGGCTATGACGTATAATTAATGTAATTTTGCAGTAAAAACAGTTGAGAAAACAATGAGTGATCAAATAGCTACATTAGGTCAGCTTTTAGATGGTGCGGGTACTCAGTGGCGTGCTTTTGATATTGGCAGGCACATTACTAAGCTTGATAAAAAACAATTTTTAGCTATTGAACAAGCTCAAGTGCCTTACCCTTATCCACTTGCTGGTCATGCATGGCTCGCTATTCAATTTTGGGATACTAAAGCCAGTAAAGAACCGTATGTATGGTTTTTAAAATTCCCCCTTGATGAGCAAAGTATGCTGGTAAGTGCTAGTCGCGATCACTTTGCTGATATGGTTATTCAAGCGCTAGGCACTGAAATTACAGGCGAGCAAGCCGATGGAAAGCTTGATAATAACCCTTATGTTTTTACACCAAACGCAAATAAATTAGCGGCATTTAACGCCCAAGTAAAAGTACTATTAAAACAGCCTGCATCGCAGTATTACGAGCATGCACAATTGTACTTTAGCGGTAAAATTGGTTTTGATAATTGGCAAAGTGTTGCACTACAGGGTATTGCCGATTTTGCACTACGCTTAGACAGCGATACAAACTTAAGTAATCTGCAAAAAGCATGGGCGCATTTACCTATTGAAGTACTACAACCACTCAGTGCCATGCTTGAACACGTTGAAATACCAACATCAATGAGTGAGTTACTTGTTGATTACACACAGACCGCAATTAGTAATAACGATACATTAGCTATAACCGCAGCACTAAGATCAGCTTCAAAAGGTCAAGCTCAAGGGTTATGCGCTCAATTAGTTGATACTGTACTAAGCTCACCAGTGAAGCACGACTCTGACGTGTTACTAACAATAGCTGGGCGGTGTTTTAAACAATTAGAAAACCCTGAACGCTTACATGTATTTATGGATAATTGCGCGCATCATCAAAAAATTGAAGAATTGTTTCCAAGTATTTTTGCTGACTTAGTTGCAATACCAACTATTCGCCCGCATTTATTAGGCTTATTACGTAAAGAAAATCGTAGCGAAACCCTCGCGCGTGCAATTGGAAGGTTATTCTCTTAAATGGCAAGTTTATGGACGTTCATACTTATTGGTAGTGTAATTTACTTATTTTGGCTTAACCGAAAGGTTGCTGAAGCGGCGAACGTTCATGCTAAACGTCAAAGTGAGCAACTGCAGGTGCAGTTAATGAGTGTTGCATGCACAAAACGCCGCTTTGGTTTTTTAAAGAACGGCAAGCCAGGCATTAAAAGTGAATTTATATTTGAGTTTTCAAGCGACGGTGAAAATGCTTATCAAGGTGTGTTAATTATGGAAAATGAGTTTTTGAAAAGTGTGGTTGTTCCACCCCATAAAATATAAAACTTAATATACTTTAGGAGTATATGTCTTAAATTAATAAATTTAATTCAACACAAAAAACTAAGGCGTAACTAAAGTTACGCCCCAATTGGACTGCATCCTGCTAGATATCCATTATCTTAAATCCGTATTATCATCCCCTGAACGAGTAAACAACCTTGTTTACCCTCACATTGCATCCTGCAATATCCATGGCCACCTTGGCAAACCCACGAAATCTATCGTTTGGCTACATCCGTAGCATCATCCCTGGTAATCCTTTAAAGTAGCTCCTGCCACTTTTGCATCCTGCAATATCCATAGCCATCTTGGCAAACCCACGAAATCTATCGTATGGCTACGTCCCGTAGCATCATCCCTGGTAATCCTTTAAAGTAGCTCCTGCCACTTTTTGCATCCTGCAATGTCCACTTGCCATCTTGGCTGTCCTGCGTAAACTAACGCTCCTGCTACTTCCTGTAGCGTCATCCGTGATTATCCTAAAGTAACTCCTAGCTACTAAGTGCTTCATGCACTTCCTTATTCTTCCTTGTATCCGTTTTAGCTTGTCCTTTATGCTTCCTGCTAGCGTCTGCTATGTTGCCTATTCCGTATCCTTGGCAGTAACTCAATCATTGAGCTATGTCGTCTTGACGAAGAGAAGTTTAAAGCAATCAGGGGGGAGAAATAGGACTTAACATTAAATAAATAAACGTCACAAAAATGAAAAAACAAAATAAACACTGCAGAACAATAACTTAGAACAAAAAAGGCTACTTATTAGCAGCCTTTAAGTGACAATGCTTACGATGATGTGAGATATATCTCACGGTCTTATGTCCGTTTGGGCGCATTGGCTTACATTATAATTTTAAATAGTTGGCTCAATTATTGGTTTAAACAGTAACTCGCCCTCTACTTGGTTAAAAGTAAGGTGTTTAAATGCTTCAAACTTTTCAGTTTTAAAAAATTCAATGTGCTCCTTACGTGTTACAAATACAGCCATCCCTGTTGACTCAGCGTTGCATTTAACTAAGTCGTCAAGCCCGCGTAGTAAGTAACGACCAAAGCCTTGTCCATGAAAATGCGGATCTACGGCAATAAAAGCTAAAAAATAGTAATTGCCTTTTTGTTTAAGGGCGTCTCTAATTGTTTGTTCTTTATCTATTAATTGATTTGTTTGTAAGTAGCCCGCACTCAGCATTAATTTTAAACGCCAGTGCCAATAACGCTGCGCTTGTAATTGGCTATTAGATTCAAATACACACGCTACTGCTTTTAATTTATCGTTGCGGTATAAACCAATTAATGGCTGTTTTTCTTGCCAAAAACTACTGAGTTCTTCGCGAATTAATGATCGTAATTTTTTTTCGTAGACTGATTTATTTTCGTCATTGTAGCTAAGCATGTTTAGTAATACAGGATCGTCATGATAAGCCTGATAAATTAGGCTCGCTGCAGTACTAATATCTTCTGCAGCTAAATACTGTACGCTGAACGTATCAGCTGGTGTGGTTACACTCATTGTATTTCCTTTATTATTTTAGCTATAGGCTGTTTAACTTTAAACCTAACTATATACCTAAAATTATTAACCGTAAATTCAGCGAGAGTTTAACTAGCAGGAGGTACAGTTAGGTACTAGTATGAATTTTCATTCATTTAAAGGAGCAATATCATGGATACGACAAAACACGACATTAACACACTTTTTGCACAGCTTGGATTACCAAATAGTGATGAGCAAATAGATGCATTTATTGCCTCACATGAATTAGAAGACACAACACTACTCCAAGAAGCTTCTTTTTGGGATGAGGCACAACAACACTTTTTAGCTGAATCCCTCGCACAAGACGGAGATTGGAGTGAAGTAATTGACGAGTTAGATGTACGCATTCGTCA
>NZ_JACJDN010000296.1:0-4869 GCF_014163565.1 Pseudoalteromonas sp. SR45-5
GTTTAAAATTACTTTACCTGACTGACCTGAAATCATCATATCAAAGCCAGCTTGGAAGTCATCCACAGAATATTGATGTGTAATGATTGGGTTTAAATCTAGGCCAGATTGAATCAAACTTGCCATTTTGTACCACGTTTCGAACATTTCGCGACCGTAAATACCTTTAATCACTAAACCTTTAAAAATAACTTGGTTCCAGTCAACTGCCATATCAGATGGTGGAATACCCAGCATGGCAATTTTACCGCCGTGGTTCATATTATTAAGCATTGAATTAAACGCGCTTGGCACACCTGACATTTCAAGGCCAATATCAAAACCCTCTGTCATACCTAGCTCTTTCATTACATCTTCAAGCTTTTCATTGGCAACGTTTACAGCGCGTGAAGCCCCCATTTTACGTGCTAAATCTAGGCGGTATTCGTTTACGTCGGTAATTACAACGTGGCGAGCACCAACATGTTTTGCAACAGCTGCTGCCATAATACCAATTGGGCCTGCACCAGTGATAAGTACATCTTCGCCAACTAAGTCAAACGATAGTGCGGTATGAACTGCGTTACCAAATGGGTCGAAAATAGAAGCGAGTTCGTCAGAAATATTATCTGGAATTTTAAATGCGTTAAATGCAGGAATAACTAAATATTCGGCAAACGCACCTTCACGGTTTACACCTACACCCGTTGTATTACGGCATAAATGTACACGCCCTGCACGACAATTTCGACAATGCCCACACGTAATATGCCCTTCGCCAGATACGCGGTCGCCAACCTGAAAGCCACGAACTTCTTGGCCCATATCAACGACTTCACCAACATATTCATGGCCAACAACCATAGGCGTTGGAATGGTTTTACTTGCCCATTCGTCCCACTTGTAAATATGTACGTCGGTACCACAAATAGCTGTTTTGCGAATTTTAATCAGTAAGTCGTTATGACCTACTTCTGGCTTTGGTGCATCTGTCATCCAAATGCCCGGTTCTGCTTTTAATTTTGATAATGCTTTCATAATCCACACTCAATTAAAAAACCGAAGCGAGGCTTCGGTTTAAAATAAAATTAAATAACGCCCATTTCTTTACCAATACGGGTAAATGCATCGATAGCTGTATCGAGTTGCTCAATACTATGTGCCGCTGAAATTTGTGTACGAATACGCGCTTGCCCTTTTGGTACTACAGGGAATGAAAAACCGGTTACGTAAATGCCTTCAGCAAGTAATTTATCAGCCATTAACGAGGCTACTTTGGCATCTCCTAGCATTACGGGGATAATTGCATGATCTTTACCTGCACACGTAAAACCAGCAGCTTCCATTTGCTCACGGAAATATTTAGCATTTGACCAAAGTTTAGCGCGAAGCTCGCCGCCATTTTCAAGCATTTCAAGTACTTTAATTGATGCAGTAACAATTGAAGGCGCTAATGAGTTTGAGAACAAGTATGGGCGTGAACGCTGACGTAACCATTCAACAATTTCTTTTTTACCTGATGTATAACCACCTGAAGCACCGCCCAGCGCCTTACCTAATGTACCGGTGATAATATCTACACGGTCTAATACATTACAGTACTCAGGTGTACCCTTACCGTTTTCGCCAACAAAGCCAACTGCGTGAGAGTCATCTACCATTACAAGCGCATCATATTTATCGGCTAAGTCGCACACAGCTTCTAAATTACAAATAACGCCGTCCATAGAAAACACGCCATCGGTAGCAATTAGTTTAGTTTTAGCACCGGCTTCGTCTGCTGCAATAAGTTGCTTCTCAAGATCAGCCATGTCGTTATTTGCATAACGAAAACGTTTAGCTTTACATAAACGTACACCGTCAATAATTGATGCATGATTTAATGAATCAGAAATAATAGCGTCTTCTGCGCCTAAAATAGTTTCGAACAAACCTGTATTTGCGTCAAAACATGAAGAATATAAAATAGTATCTTCTGTTTCTAAAAACGCACTGATTTTTTGCTCTAGTGTTTTATGGATATCTTGCGTGCCACAAATAAAACGTACTGAAGCCACACCAAAACCATGATTATTTAAACCATTTTGCGCCGCTTCAATTAACTCTGGGCTATTAGCTAAACCTAAGTAGTTATTAGCACAAAAGTTGATTACTTTACCTGATGCAACTTCGATTTGAGCTTGCTGCTGGGACTTAATAATACGTTCGTTTTTATACAAACCTTCGGTTTTTACGTCTTCAATTTGCTGTTGTAACTGGCTAAAAAAAGCAGATGCTCTCATCTAGGTTCTCCATCTATTTGAACGGGTAAACAACCGCACTTTCACGGCTGTTTATTATGCGGGGTATTGTAAAAGTTTAATGGGTAAAATGCACGGTTTGCAGTTCGTCGCAAACACCCTAAGTTGGAAGGAATTCCTGCCAGTTTACAGGCTGTTTATTTATGTGTTTAAAAGTGCAGGTAAACTACTTATAGAATCGATAATTAAATCAGCTTCTTGCTTAGCGCTTTCGTCAAAGCTTTGCCCTGAACGCACTAAAACACGGGTAGTGATCCCTGCTTTTTTCGCAGCCTGCATATCACTGAGTTTATCGCCCACCATAATACTGCAAGCAGGGTCGATATTATGCTCTTGTATGCCTTGTAATAACATACCTGGCGCAGGCTTTCTGCAACAGCACTCTTTCAAATATTCAGGGCCCGCTTTTTTAGGGTGATGCGGGCAAAAATACACATCGGTAACTGCAATGCTGTGGGCACTAAACTGGTCTTTCATCCACTCGGTCAGTGCTAAAAAATCAGCTTCGGTGTAATAACCTCGACCAATTCCAGATTGATTAGTGACGATTATGATTTTATAGCCTGCATCATAAAATGTTTTACAAGTACTAAAAACACCGTCAATAAATTCAAATTTATCGCTTTGATACACATAACCATGATCAACATTTACCACGCCATCTCGGTCTAAAAAAAGCGCTTTATTTTTTTGTTGTGCATTCATTACAAAGACTCTTTTTGTACAACATGGTCAAACATCGCTTTTACATCATCAACTGTAATTTGGCTCATTAAATCATCGCCTTTTACGCGTGTCCCCCACGAGACTTGCTCAGCCGTTTTACCTGTTTGCTTAAACAAGTTTTGATGATAAACCTCTACCACGTAGTCTTGATATAAATAAGGACCTGTGCGTGCTGGGTTTGAATGTGCATATAAACCAATAACCGGCGTACCAACTGTTACTGCCATATGCGCAGGACCCGTATCGGGCGCAAGCACTAAGCTGCCACGCTTTAAAACGCACAACAACTCTTTGAGTTTTGTTTTACCTACTAAATTTAAAATAGGCGTGTTGCTGTGCTCAATAACGCTATTTGCTAGGTTAATTTCAAGCTCTGTTGGGCCACCCGTCAATACCACCTTAAAGCCTTGCTCGCTTGCATAATCAGCCAATGTGGCATAACGATCAGCGAGCCAATTACGCTGCGCTTTACTAGCTGCGGGCGATATTACTAATAGTTTATTAGTTAGGTATTCTGGTGTTAGTAACTCATCTGCAACCGCTTGGTCTTGCTCGGTGTATGGCATGTCCCAACTCGGTTTATAATCAGAAACACCAATGGCTTTTGCAAAACCTTTAAAGCCTTCAAGCACATGCGCCTGGGCTTGTGGGTCTATTCGTTTATTAATAAATAAGCTGTGCAATTCTTTTGAACGTGCCCAATCGAACCCTACTTTTACTTTTGCAGGAATACAACGCGCTACAAACCCAGCCCTTAATGCAACTTGCATATTAAGAAGCACATCAAATTTTTGGTTGTTGAAGCGTTGCTTTAAGCTTTTAAGCGCTGCTTTGCCTTGCTTTTTATCAAATACCACCAGCTCAACACCCGGTAAGTCAGCAAGTAACATGGCTTCTATTTTGCCAATTACCCAGGTGATTTTCGCATTCGGGTGTGCCTTTTGAATAGCTTGTACTGCACTAACAGCATGACATACGTCACCAATGGCTGAGAGTCTTAATATACAAATAGATGAATAATTAGGAGCTTGAGTCACACATTCCCTTAGGTATTAAATACAAAAGCCGATCTTAAATTATAATCACGCTATTGCAAGCACTTATCCTGCGCTTTAAAACGCGCTAATATAGACTCATTATTTAGCAATTACACAGAGCTATGTTTAAACAACACGTGCAAGGCAATCACACGCTATTAAGCCACCCTAAATACACAAGCCAAATTACCCTCGATTGGTTTGATGCAAATTATTGGCAACAACAAAATAAAATTGTGGGCGCTAAAAAAGGTCGAGCAACTGCGTGGTTTTTTAAGCAAGACGAATTAACAGCCGTACTTAGGCATTATTGGCGCGGTGGCTTAGTGGGTAAATTGCTAAGCGATCAATATTTATACCCAGGACTTGAACAAACCCGCGTATTTAAAGAGTTTAGCTTAATGAGTAAGCTTATAGAGCTTGGTTTAAACGTACCAACCCCTGTTGCAGCTAAAGTAACCCACAGCGGGTTAATTTATCGTGGTGATATCATTACCGAGGCAGTCACAGGTGCTAAAAGTGTACTAGATATATTAATTGAACGCTCATTGACTGAAGATGAGTTAGAGCGCATTGCTAAAACAATCGCGCTATTTCATTCAAAAGGCGTTTACCACGCTGATTTAAACATTAATAACATTTTATTTAATGATATTGGTGATGTGTATATTATCGACTTTGACAGAGGTGAAATAAGAACGCCTAACCCACAGTGGCAACAAAGTAATATAACACGCCTTGAGCGCTCATTTTTAAAAGAACAAGGTCGAAATGATGCATTTAATTGGCAAGCGAATGACTGGCAAACTCTGCATAGCAACTACTTC
>NZ_JACJDN010000297.1:0-4847 GCF_014163565.1 Pseudoalteromonas sp. SR45-5
CACTAACCTTAGCGTCAATAGGTACGTTTAATTAGTATAGATCTGATCTGTACTTGGTACAGATCAGATCTATGCTAACTCGATAAGCCTTTATCCACAGGGATATTAATTTTCGTATGAATTTGTCGTGCTAAATTTTAAAATAAAGCCATTGTGATGGACAAAATAACAGCTGAGTTAGTAAAAAACCGATTTGAGATGACCTAGTTAGTAAAAATATGATCTGAAATCGCAAGTTATGTACATTACTTAGTATAATAGTGATCTAAACGTTTTATTTAAAGTCAGATCACTTTTATACTAACTTAAACATTTAACTTTTGTTGTTTAATGTGTTGTTATTAGATGTCGCAATAAAAATGGAAATAAGAACAATGAGCCGAAAGGTCAACATCTCGGTAGATAATTTGCCCGATACACTCAGGGGCCAAATCCACGGGGTGGAAAGTGCAATTGATAACGAAAGTTTAGCACTATTTACAGACAACAAAGACGTGCGAATTTCTATTGAAAATGCAGCTCATGGTTTACGTGCATATTCAAACACGTTTAATCATTATGATTTGTGGGGCCGTTTTGTTCGCTCTGGCTATAAAAAATTGCCACTTGAAGAAGCGCCTAAAAAAACAATCATTACGCGTAAAATATCAGAGAAAGTAGATGGTATTTTATACGATGGTGAGATAAAAATTACCCCTGCTGTTGTCAGTACTCGTAAAGATGGTGAAGATATCGAGTATCTTGTTTGGCCATCGGACAGAGAAGAAAAAGTAGAACGAGCACTTATTCGTTTAGCTTCTAAAGGCAAAATAGTTAAAATTAATTTTAAGTCCGGTATTCAATACGCGGTTGTTTTTTCTATGAACGAATTAGCGCAAGAGCTCAAAGCGGTAGGGCAGTCAATGCCCTATCCTGCAATTAAAGAGTCACTTGAAGCATTGCAAGGTTCTAAACTTTCATTTAAATATTCAGCAACCGATACTAAAAACTCCGATATAGATGATTCGTTTTACGAGTCAAATATGAACTTTTTATCGTCACTTCACTTTAGTGGTAAAAAAGGTCAAGGTGGCAATGTAAAGTGTGTGGCCTGCTTAAATGCGTTTGTTCATAACATGATTGATAACCTTGAATACAAAGGGTATTACTTTAATAGTGCACAAGAACTAAAACGGGGATTATCGCGTTGGATGATGCTTCGTTTGTATCACCTTTGGCGTTATGCAGCTCCAGGTAAAACGTATCATTTTAGATTACTTTCTATTATGGAAAAATATGGATCTATTTATTCAACTGATGATATTACGGAAAATAAATTAAAAGCGCTTCGTCGTGATATGACCACCACAATGAAAGATTTGATTGAAAAAGGTGCTATATCAGAATACAGCATTACAAACGTCAAAGATGACAAAACTGGTAACATTATTGATTACACATACGAAATGCACCCCTCTGATCAGTTTTGCGATGAAATACTTACATTGAACAAACACAACAAGCGCATTGAGATTCAAGGCGGTAAACGTATTGTTGAAAATGCAGTGTTAATTGATGAAGATAAAATAGAAGAGATAGTAGAAAAATAATAAACGTTATTTTAAATACTGTACATATTTACTAAAAAGGCCACATATTGTGGCCTTTTTAACATAATAGCTATCGGTCAACTTGTTCTAAATATAGCCTATCAACTAAAAAATCATACTCACGTTTTCGAGGATGAGCTTCGGGTTTTTTATAATCAGGTAAGATACCTAGTTTAACGTCTGGTTCTGAATTAATCAGAATAAATGGTAATGCGGCGCTCACATGATAGCGGTTTTGTGCTGTGTATCTCACATTAACTTGAGGGCTTACACGAGTAGGGCGACGAATTCTTAATTTTTCCTTTTCACCTAAACTAGCAACCCGTAATTGTTCTTGAGCTACAAGTGATTGCCATTTTTGCTGATCTATCATTCTTGGATTTCGATAACTGGCCGATTTGTCGAGCATTTCGAGGGCCATTTTTTTAGTCAATGTTTTAGTTGCGTGCTTGTGCATCCAAGTAAACCTAACAGAAAATGGTGATTCACTCTCACTGTGAATCTTACGATAAGCAGCAAGTGTTATTAAATTTGGTATTGCATTATGAACAGCCTCAAATCGGGCATCGTTATTATCAATTGCCAATATACACTCTTTGAAACTAGCTTTAGCTTTGTTAACCTGTGCTATACGATTATTTAAAGCTTGTTTATCTGCATTTTTAATAACAAGTAAACCAGGGTGCCTTTTTAACACGCGACTGCTTAAGCCCGATTTTTTATAAATGTCAGAAAAGGAGTTTAAAATTGCCTTTTGAGCCGGCGCTCCAGTTATTTTAGAGACATGTATGGACTCAGGAACCTTATTTTCATCTAAATTACTTACATCAGGTAACTGATAGTACTCTGCTCTGGAAAACTCACATTCGTTTAATTCCTCAATTAGCCTTAAAGTTAATTCGTTCATTAAATCAAACTGACTCCTAATTTGCACTTTAGTAACCACGGCACACCTCAAAGAACACATCTTACTAACTTCATATTATTGCATGCACTTTGCATTGAGTAAATATTTAATAAAATAATACTTGGCGCTCAGGTTGCATCAAAAGCAAATAATGTATGATGTGTTCTTTCTGGAGTGGATGGTTCTACTTATTCCTGTAATTTAGTACTGTTTTATTGATTAAAGAGTTAGTCCGCTTAGAGCTTAATTGCCCATATAGTGTAATAAATGAGAAATGTAAAATGAACTTGGTGCGGTTGTATTCTAAATAATAGTGTTAGTTTTGGTTGTTTCTCTAATTAGTGATTAATATTATAACGTGTTTTGTCTATGGGTTTATCATCCAAAAGCTTAGAATGTCATACATGCTTTTTGCATGAGAGTCATTTAAGGCATCACTGGCAGTTAAGTTTTTAGTTATGACGACTTGCTAAATAACGCTGTCGGCAGGGTGGGAAGATGAGTGCTGAATCAGCAGATTAACCTTGTGTCAGTTGTAAGTATATTCTGGCATTAGAATAATCAACAGCGCCATTCTACTAGGTTTAAAGTGCATATAAATGAGCAACAAAACCCCATATCATATATTTAGGCCTGCACATAGTCCCTGTTAGTTAATAATTAATTTAGCCCGTAAAGTTAAGATTACATTTGATGCAATTTAAGTATGATGTGTTCTTAGGTAAAATACATATAATATAGCCTTGTGCTTTATTTATTCTCAATGTGTTAAAATTGAAACTAATTAACTCTAATTGTATGTTTTTAATCACTTTAGTTTATTTAAAATAAAACTAAAGTGATTGTTATATAACCACCTGAGTTAAGTAAAATTACTTTTATACTTAACTCATAACTAAATAATTGGAAAATAGTGAATTTAGTCCTTGAACATAGGGGTCTGCATACGTTAATTTCTTCTTATCAGGTAATGTAGGAATGAGGAAAAATTATGTCATCGTGGAACCCAAATAGCTGGAGAGAGCTGCCAATACTGCAGCAGCCACAGTACCCAGATCAAGAAATACTTAAATCAGTAGAAGGCCAATTAAAAACGGCTCCGCCTCTAGTTTTTGCAGAAGAAACAAGAAGCCTATTCAAACAACTTGAAGACGTGTGCGAAGGTCGTGCATTTTTACTTCAAGGTGGTGACTGTGCCGAGTCGTTTAGCGATTTTAATGCCGCTAATATTCGCGATACATTCAAAACAATTTTACAAATGGCTGTTGTATTAACTTATGGCGGTAAATGCCCTGTAGTTAAAATAGCGCGTATGGCTGGTCAATACGCTAAACCTCGTTCAGCAGACTTAGAAACAATTAATGGCGTGTCTTTACCATCTTACCGTGGCGACATCATTAATAATATTGAGTTTACAGAAGAAGCGCGCATTCCAGACCCACAACGTTTAATGACTGCATACCATCACAGTGCCGCTACGTTGAACTTATTACGTGCATTTGCACAAGGTGGCCTAGCCGATCTTCATCAGGTTAACCGCTGGAACATGGGCTTTGTTGCTGCAAATCCACTTAAAGAAAAATACCAACAACTTGCAGATAAAATTCAAGACGCACTAGAGTTTATGGAAGTGTGCGGAATTAACTCTACAATTGCGCCAAGCTTAAAAGAAACCGATTTATACACTTCTCACGAAGCTTTACTACTTGGTTACGAAGAGGCACTAACACGTCGCGACCATTTATCGGGTGACTGGTACGATTGTTCTGCTCACTTTGTTTGGATTGGTGAACGTACACGCCAACTAGACCATGCACATATTGAATTCTTTAAAGGCATTAAAAACCCAATTGGTGTTAAAGTTGGCCCAGGTATGGACCCTGACGACCTAATTCGTTTAATTGACGCATTAAACCCAGATAATATTCCTGGTCGTTTAACGCTAATTACGCGTATGGGTGCAGACGTACTGCCAGAAAAACTCCCAGCACTAGTAAGAAGAGTTCAACAAGAAGGCCGTAAAGTAATTTGGAGTTCTGATCCAATGCACGGCAATACTGAAAAAGCGACTTCAGGTTACAAAACGCGTAACTTCGATAATATTATGCGCGAGATCAGTCAATTCTTCGCTGTACACAAAGCTGAAGGTTCATACGCAGGTGGTGTTCACCTAGAAATGACAGGTCAGCACGTTACAGAGTGTACAGGCGGTGCTTACGGTTTATCTGACGATGACTTAGCACAGCGTTACAAAACACAGTGTGATCCACGCCTTAACGCCGACCAAGTATTAGAGTTAGGCTTTTTAGTCGCTGATTTACTAAAAGACGCACGTAAATAATATTTATTGA
>NZ_JACJDN010000298.1:0-4839 GCF_014163565.1 Pseudoalteromonas sp. SR45-5
TACTTTTACTTCATAATCTACTGTTGAATCTTTAATATGTTTAAGCCTGATTTCTATCGTAATAGGTGCTTTTTTAAAAAGTTTTTCAAATTTAAAATCATAATTATTAAGTCTTAACATTCTTTTTTTCCTTTGGAAGAGTTTGAAGTTTACCGCCAGTAATGTTGCCGTCAACCTCGACAGCTTCAATAACAAGTTTGGTCACTTTTGGCTCTTCGTTTTCAATAGCATCTAAAATATCTTCGCCCAATTGATTCTTTTCTTTGTATTTTTTAGAGTTCTCCATCGATTCTAAGCTTTTTTTAACCCAAGGGTCTGTCATCTGGTCGCCTTTTTTTGCACCAGTTAACAATTTAGCACCAGGGCCTTTAGCTTCAACAACAAAGTACTCTATGACTTTGTCATTTTCATCTCGCTTAGCCCATATCTGATCGACTCCTGGAACCGGGCCAAAGCCCATTTCCATTTTTGCTGGAGGAGGAGGGTCTGAAAACTCTTTTTCCATATACATGGAAGCACCAAGTTCACCTTTAGTCTCTAAAGCTATAGCTTAAAAAAAACACCTTATCTCCGTGCTTATAAGGTGGCCGAATTTTCTAATTTATTAATTAGCGTATAAATACCTAAACTTTCAGTTTTTACTACTAGAGTAATTTGTTGTATTAACATGCTAAAACTGTCGTATTCAAAATTGGTATTATGCCTACTTACGTCCATAGGTTTAGACACAATCAGCTGATTTACGAAGTCGTTCTTGTGCATATAGATATAGAGTAGAGGTTGTACTGAGTAAAAGAGCCGTTGTTCTGCGTTAATCAATTAAATATGCGGGATTCTGAAGAAAGGTTTTTCTATTGTATATGGCGTAGCTGTATTCAAGCGTTTATGCGGATTGTTAACTTATCAAGCGTACAAAACATGATACGCTCTGTTAATAAAGCAAATGAAGCGCTTAACCAGTACTTTGAACTACTGGGTTATGCGCTTCATAAAATGGACGAGTAATGCCTATATTTGGTGATTATTTATCGTCACTAATACGACTTGCTACTGCGCTGCTTTGATCTTTATATTTTGCATCTTTACGAATATTGTATGGGTTTTCACACGGGCCCGATAACATTTCAAAGCTCATAGCACCAATTTTCATCAGTGGGCGTAGTGCCAGTGGTAATTTACCTGAGTTGTAAAACTCTAAAACAATATTGCCGCTCCAGCCTGGGTCTATTCGATGCGCGGTTACATGCACCATTAAACCCAAACGCGCAAGCGATGAGCGTCCATCTAACCAACCTACTATATCTGCTGGTAGAGTTACTTTTTCATGGGTAATAGCTAGTGCAAGTTCACCTGGGTGTAAAAAGAATGCTTCACCTTCATCAAGCACTATTTCTTCACTCATGATCGATTCCATGGCCTTATTTAGCTGATCTTTTGGACCACTTAAATCGACGTATGCGGCGTTATGCGCATTAAACGTTCTAAATTTATTTCCCAAACGTAAATCGGCAGTCACGCCTGAAATCATCTCGCTCGTTGGCGCAGGCTCAATAACAATGCGGCCATCGCTTAAGTATTCTTTAATATGTGTGTCTGAAAGTCTCATTATTTATTAATCTTCCGTAATCACAATTTCAATTGCATTGTGATGCTGTTGATAATAAAGCGTGCTGGCTATTAGCCTTGCTGCTGCGCTGTATGTTTTGCTTATTGCGGCATCGTTATCGCTTGCAATAAGTTTACCTTGCTCAGAATACTCGCGTATATCTATTGCAAGTGGAATATGGCTAAGTACAGGCACGCCGTGCTTATGCGCCAGTTTTTGTGCACCGTCTTTACCAAAAACGTGGTTAGCTTCACCACAGTGAGTACAAATGTAGTGGCTCATATTTTCTATTAAGCCAAGCACCGGTACGTTTACTTTATTAAACATAGCAATGCCTTTTTGCGCATCGGCTAGCGCTAAATCTTGCGGTGTAGTGACAATAACGGTGCCGCTAGCGGGTACTTTTTGGCTCATTGTAAGCTGAATATCACCGGTGCCCGGTGGCATATCAACAATTAAGTAGTCAAGCTCGCCCCAATCGGTTTCGTTAAGTAACTGGCTCAGCGCGCCTGACGCCATTGGCCCGCGCCACACCGTGGCATCATCGCTTGGAACTAAAAAGCCAATTGACTGCGCTTTAATGCCATTTGAATCAAAAGGCTGTAGCTGTTTGTTATCTTTAGTGACGGGCTCTGCGCCCACTAATCCTAAAAGCATTGGGATAGATGGGCCATAAATGTCAGCATCTAAAATACCCACCTTTGCGCCTTCATTTTTAAGCGCGCCTGCCAAGTTAACAGCAGTAGTCGACTTACCTACCCCACCTTTGCCTGAGGCAATAAGTACAATATGTTTAATCGCTTTAAATTTAGCCGCCTCTTTAATGATAACCTTGGCGCTAATTGTTACAGGCACATTTAAGCTTTCACTTACGTGTTGCTCAACTAAAGGCATTTCTGATTGCCCAGCAAATGGCAGAGTTAATTTAATGTGTAGTGATTTATCGTCATTTTGAGTAATAGTATCAATGAAGCTTTCGTCAATACCGACGGCAAAAGCCGCACTACGATATGCCGCTAAGGCAGTTATAATCGGTTGTTTTTGCACCGATTTAGAAGAGAATAGTTTCGACAGTCCAAACATAGCAATTAAATAGCGTTTCTTTGATGAAAAGTGCCACGGAATTATGTAACATTCAGGGCATTAACACCAGTCAATTAATAAAAATCCATAAGCTGTGCGCACTCTAAGCAGATAGCTTGTAGATAAATTAATGATAATTGCCGTTTGTATGATAAAAACGGCGTTTTATCCTCAATTCGGAATGATTATGACGCAGCGAAAGATCCTGATTACCAGCGCATTACCTTATGCAAATGGCCCTACTCACCTAGGTCATTTATTGGAATATATTCAAACTGATATTTGGTCACGTTTTCAAAAACTACAAGGCCACGAAGCTTATTATGTTTGCGCAGACGATGCCCACGGCACGCCAATTATGCTTAATGCGCAAAAGCAAGGGATCACGCCTGAAGAAATGGTAAAACAAGTGAGCATAGAGCGCCAACGCGACTTTGCTGACTTTAATATCAAATTTGATAACTACCACAGCACCCACAGCCAAGAAAACAAAGAATTAAGCGAACTTATTTATAACCGCCTAAACGATGCCGGTCATATTAAAAAGCACACTATTTCGCAATTATTCGATCCAGAAAAAGGTATTTTCTTACCAGACCGCTTTGTAACAGGTACTTGCCCGACGTGTAAGTCTGAAAACCAAAACGGCGATAGCTGTGATTCGTGTGGTGCTACGTACAGCCCTACCGAACTTATTAACCCGCGTTCTGTAATGTCAGGTGCTGAGCCTGTACTTAAAGATTCTGAGCATTACTTTTTTGACCTGCCAGCATTTGAAGGCATGCTAAAAGAGTGGTTACACTCAGGAACTATTCAACAAGAAATGGCTAACAAGCTAGACGAATGGTTTACCGATGGCTTGCAACAGTGGGATATTAGCCGTGACGCACCTTATTTTGGTTTTGAAATCCCAAATGCACCAGGCAAATATTTTTACGTTTGGTTAGATGCACCTATTGGTTACATGGCGAGTTTTAAAAACCTATGTGACGAAAAAGGCCTCGACTTTGATGCGTTTTGGGCTGAAGGTTCAGACGCAGAGCTTTATCACTTTATTGGTAAAGACATTATCTACTTCCACAGCTTATTTTGGCCAGCAATGCTAGAAGGCGCTAATTTTAGAAAGCCAACTAACGTATTCGCTCATGGTTTTGTAACTGTAAATGGCGAAAAAATGTCTAAATCAAAGGGTACGTTTATTAAAGCGCGTACTTATTTAGATAACTTAAACCCAGAATACTTACGTTACTACTACGCAGCAAAATTAAGTAGCGGTATTGTTGATCTGGATTTAAACCTAGAAGACTTTGCACAGCGCGTAAATTCAGACCTAGTAGGTAAAGTAGTCAACATAGCGAGCCGTTGTGCTGGCTTTATTACTAAAAAGTTTGATGGCAAGCTAAGCAACACTATTATGCAACCAGAGCTGTTAGCAGAGTTTCAAGCGGCTGCACCTAGCATTACAACACACTACGAGAACCGCGATTACAGCCGCGCAATTCGCGAAATAATGGCGCTTGCCGACAAAGCAAACCAATTTATTGATGGCGCAGCACCTTGGGTATTAATTAAAGACGAAACTAAGCAACAAGAAGCACACGAAGTGTGTTCTCTTGGTCTTAACTTGTTCCGCGTTTTAATTACTTACTTAAAACCCGTGCTACCAGGAATGGCAGACAACGTACAAGCGTTTTTAAATGACGACCTTGCATGGGACGGCGTTCAAAATGCACTAGTAAGCCACCCTATCAATAAATTTAAACCGTTAATGCAACGTGTTGAAATGGATAAAGTGAACAAAATGGTTGAAGAATCTAAAGAAAGCTTAGCACCAAAAGTAACAATTGACCCTAACAGCCCGCTTGCAAAAGAGCCAATTAGCGACGAGATTGAGTTCGATGATTTTGCAAAAGTAGACCTACGCGTAGCTAAAATTGCTAAAGCAGAGCACGTAGAAGGCGCAGATAAACTACTTAAGCTAACACTTGATTTAGGCGGCGAAACTCGCCAAGTGTTTGCGGGTATTAAATCAGCTTACGCACCTGAGGATATCGAAGGCAAGCTAACCGTTATGGTTGCTAACCTTAAGCCTCGTAAAATGCGCTTTGGTATGTCTGAAGGCATGGTATTAGCAGCAGGCCCTGGCGGAA
>NZ_JACJDN010000299.1:0-4816 GCF_014163565.1 Pseudoalteromonas sp. SR45-5
TTATTAAAGAGTTATATATCTAATGAATTCAGTTGTATTTGATGCAATCAAAGCCCTTCTCGATGAAGGCAAAACCCCTACTGTAGCACTAACTAAAAGCCGTTTGGCGCAACCGGTTCCAATGCCGATGATTATTGCAGCAGTAAGCCAATATAAAAACAATCCTGATTCAATTAATAACTTCATGAGAAACCCACAGCAGTCAGATAATACTGAGCTTAAAACAAGTCAATTAGATAGAATTGAGCAAAAACTCGATAAACTTCTTGCGCTGCTAGAACAAAAATAATTTGAGACTATAAATGTTCGTTGTTGATTTAACTTTTGATTGCTACCAAGACACCACCCTAGAACAAGCCGAACAAGCAATAAATCGCTTAGTCAATGCACTGCGTTTTAATGGTCAAATAATGGGGGAAGAATTTCCAACCGTTTTAAAAGATGGATTTTTTATTACCCGCGTAATGTGCCCTACTGAAGATGCAATGCACCCGCTAAATAACAGCCCGTTTGTTAAGCACAGTATCGAAAAGTTACATAGTGCTGGGCTACTTGCGCCAAAAGTAAAAGTGATCGGACAAGATATTCACTCCAACGGCGCTGATTGCTGCAAAGAACCATCAAGTTATATTTTATATACAACCTATGTGCATACGTGCAGCCCGCTTTATTGTGGTGATGACTTTTTGCCTGTGCCGCTATTTCGTATTCCGGCAATTGCTAATGGTGACTATAAAACGCTTATAAAATGGCAAGAAGATTGGCAAGCCTGCGATCAAATTCAAATTAATGGCGCAACCCGTTGTGAATTTCCGGCGCTTGAAGAAATATCAAGTATTCAAAGCGACCTGTATAGACGCGGAAAAGACATAACAAAGCGAATTAGTTTTTTAACTAAAAAGCCAACCTATTATTATTTATACCGTGTAGGCGGCGTAGATAAAGCGTCTGAACTTGAACGAAAATGCCCTAGTTGTAATGGCGACTGGAAATTGCCTGAATCGTGGTTTGGGTTATTCGACTTTAGGTGTGAGCCGTGTGGCTTAGTGTCTAATATATCGTGGGATTTTCAGTAACCATTAGGGCGTGTTGACCTTTGTGGATTGAAATTTGCTCAATCTAGGGACGATTTAATCGCGGCGCGAGGTTTGTAACCTAGTGGGCTCGGTAACTGCTCCTGCGTTACCCTACTGGCTTACATCCATGTAAGAATAAGTAAAAACCGAGCAAAGCTTCCGCGTCCTGCTCACGCCCCTTACCTACATCCATGTAGGCAACAAAGAGTAAACCATCCCTAGAAAGAACTCAAAGGGCAGCGCATGTTTGGCATTTATGCTTCGTTATCGCCTATTTATGGGGAGTAACTACACTACATAGGCTCTGCCCTGCCTAAAAACCAAACATACAGCTGCAAAATCAACCACGAAAGGTCAACACGCCCTAGTAATGGCTCTAAAAATCAGCTTAGTGATGACGCTAAGCTGATTTATTAAATACGTTTTAAACCTCTAATGCCTTTAAAAAAGCATTAATGTTAGGTGCAAGTACATGGTGTGTTTTTTTGCCGACAAACTCTAAACATACTTCACCAGTGTGCACCAATACACTCACTAGTAAATCATCTTGTTCTGTTAAACCAATAAATACTGTTTCTGGCTGCTTGAGCTTGCGTTTCATTAAAACGTGACCCGTTATATTTTGCTGTAACAAATTAAAGTCTTCTTCGTTCCATGCTTGTAGTAATTCAACCTGATGCCCATCAATACTTGCTGAAATGCTTCCACCGTACATATTCCCATATAGCTCGCTAAGCTCTTTTGGAAACTCAAGCTCAAGTGCACTGGCTAAATCATTAAGCGAACCTGCAGGTTGCTGACGCGCGCCCTGCCATTGAATGTTACCTTGCTCGTCAACCTCACCAACTTCACATGGGCTTGGCCATTGATCGTCGTGTGTAATAAGTGGGTACTTTGCAGTGTTTTTAAGGGTATTTTCGCTAAATTTTTGATGAAGTTGTTCTATAAGCAATGCAACAGACATACTGTGAAACTCATTTAAATTAGATATAATGTTCCCATTGTAACTATTTAAGAGCAAACATGACAGATTACAGCAATTCTCCAGACCTTAAAGGTAGCGTATTAGGCCAATCTACTGAGTATGTAGATGTGTACACGCCAAGCTTGCTTTTCCCTATTGCGCGCAAACTAAATCGTGATGCTTTAAATATTGACGAAGCAGAGCTTCCATTTAAAGGCCAAGATATTTGGACAGGTTACGAGCTTTCATGGCTAAATACTAAAGGTAAACCCCAAGTTGCCGTGGCCTTATTTACCTTTGAGTGCCAAAGCAGCCATATTATTGAATCAAAGTCGTTTAAACTCTATTTGAATAGCTTTAACCAAACCCGATTTGAAAGCATCGATGTAGTAAAACAGCATTTAATTGATGACTTATCAAACGCGGTTAACAGTCCTGTCAAAGTGACTTTATATAATCCTGATGATTACAATTGCTTACCGTGTACGGCGCTACCAGGTGAAAGTATTGATGACTTAGATATTGAAATTAATAATTACGATATTGATGCTAATTCACTTAAAGCAAAAAGTGATCACGTAGTAACTGAGACGCTCTACAGTCATTTACTCAAGTCAAACTGTTTAATTACCTCCCAGCCTGACTGGGCAAGTGTGATTATACGATACACAGGCGAGCAAATATGTCGCGAGTCGTTACTACGTTATTTAATTTCGTTCAGAACGCATAACGAATTTCATGAGCAATGTGTTGAGCGTATTTATAGCGATTTAACCACGCAACTTAATATTAAAGAGTTAGAGGTTTACGCGCGTTATACTCGTCGCGGCGGGCTTGATATAAACCCGTATCGCTCTACGCACTATAACGATACGCCATTTGCCGTTAAAATTAATCGTCAGTAGGTTATTTTAAACTGGAATATTAGGGTCTGTTGACCTTTCAAGGTTAAATTTGCAGCAGTCTATTTAGTATTTAGGCAAGGCAGAGCCTAAGTAGTGTGGTTGTTCCCCATAAATAGACGATAACGTAGCATTAATGCCAAACAGGAGTTGCCCAAAGGGTTCTGCCTAGGGGCTATTCACTCTTTGTTGCTCGGTTTTTACTTATTCTTACATGGATGTAAACCAGTAGAATAACGCAGGAGCAGTTATCGAGCCCACTAGGTTACAAACCTCGCGCCGCGATTAAATAGCCCCTAGATTGAACAAATTTCAATCCGCAAAGATCAACAGACCCTAGTATTAAAAAAGGAGCCTAGCCTCCTTTTTTACATTCTTTAATTAATACCAATTCCATTAAGTATGTGATCTAAATTTTACGCAGAAAAAACAATTCAGTTCTAGGCGTAAATTGATGTAAATGGTTGTTCCCTTTGTGAAATTTACAACAAAGAAATGGGTTGTTATAGCAAGTAAAATAGATCAGCTATTTATTGGAATTGGTATAACTTCGCGCTTAGTAGGTATGGGCATA
The DNA here is from genome assembly GCF_014163565.1 of Pseudoalteromonas sp. SR45-5. Lineage (NCBI taxonomy): Bacteria > Pseudomonadati > Pseudomonadota > Gammaproteobacteria > Alteromonadales > Pseudoalteromonadaceae > Pseudoalteromonas > Pseudoalteromonas sp. SR45-5. The sequence continues at coordinate 3,517 of NZ_JACJDN010000299.1, forward strand.
CCACACACATCAACGTAGTTATGTGCTTTAACAAACCAAGGTTCAACACGGTTTTTACGAGCACTGATTAAGTTTTTAAACACAGCCGAGTTTGTTTTCATCACTTTAAATATACTTTTATCGCTTTGTACATCACCAAGTACTTGTATATTGGTAATTGGGTTAAATGCTTTACCTTCACTTGGTGTACGCGCTAAACGGTTAAAATGCTCTATACCTTCGAGCACTCGACCAAACACCGTAATATTTTTATCAAGGTAGCGCGGGCCTTGCCCTATTGTTACAAAAAACTCCGTACTCGCACTGTTTATATCGTTGTCGCGCGCCATGGCAAACACGCCACTACAATGCACTTGCCATGTTTGCGTATGTGCTGAGTTTTGAGCTACTGCAAAGCCGTTTAAAAAGCCGGTAACTGGTGCATATCCGTCGCCATTTAGCTCAGTAATTAAAAGTGGTTTGTTTGTTGTTAAATAAAACTCAGCAGGGACTGTTTTATCTGCCGTTTTAATTAACTTTTTACCCAAGCTGTCGCCACCTTGCGCTACAAAACCCTCAACAAACCGATAAACGCTGGTATTTTTATAAAACCCTTCTCGTGCTAACTTTTTAATATTTTGAACGTGCTTTGGGGCAAGTTGTTCATTAAGCTCAATATACGCATCGCCCGTTGGCAGCGTTACCTTTAAAATATTTTGAGCATCCACTACTCGCCAGTTATTATCTGTTGCACTAGCAATTACCTCACTCGCGCTCAATAAAGGTAGCTCTTGTTTAGCAACATCATCACCTAGTTGTTGAGCACAACCGCTCAATAAAACACTAAGCAGAGCTGGCAATATAATTTTTTTCATCACTCATATCCTTATAATTATTATAGTTTTGGTTATTCCCAATCAAACTTATATAGCACATCAACATTTTGGTATAGGCCGCTCGTTATTTCTATGTATAACTGTGAAAGTAACTGATATCGCACAGCCACCTCACTGAGCGAATCAAATACACCCACGCTATATTTAACTTGTAAGCTGGGTGCTACGTAACCTGATATTTCTACTTTGGTGCTATCGCCACTACCAGATGAGCTTAAACTTACATCTGATAACCCAAAGGTTTCACCCACCTTAGAAACAACCCCTTCGCTGCGGCTAACCCCTTGAGAAAGTAATAACTGTGTGAGCATAGCATCGCTTGACGAACTTTCCCCGTCACCCAAAGGTTGGCCATTAAGTAAATATGCAAGTGCTTGAGCTTGATCCATCGCAGGCTCAGAAAATATTTTGAGCGTTGGTTGTTC
>NZ_JACJDN010000029.1:0-14596 GCF_014163565.1 Pseudoalteromonas sp. SR45-5
GTACCGAGCTTAAACAAATAGCTAAAATTTCAGATGATTTTAGACACGCGACACTCGATGTTTTAAAAATCGCGTTTTTATCATCATTTGCACTTGAGTTTTTAGCCACTATTAGCGTGGCACTCGTTGCCGTAATTATTGGTTTTAGACTATTTTTTGGCACTCTTGATTTTGCCACTGGCTTTGTGGTGCTACTTTTAGCGCCTGAATTTTATTTACCACTGCGCCAACTAGGTAGTCATTACCATGCACGTTTACAAGGTATTAGTGCGGCGGCCGATATGGTTGCGATTTTAAATGCCCCACTGCCAAGTGACGAAAATGCGTCAGTAACTACAAGCGCACCTGAAAACAATTTAACTTTAAATACAATTAATTCAATAAGTATTACCGACCTTAATTTTATATACCCTGGTAGTAACGAAGGGATTAAAAATATAAATTTAACATTGCCAAATAAAGGCTTAATTGCAGTTGTGGGCAGTAGTGGCTCAGGTAAAAGTACGTTGTTTGATTGTCTATTAGGGTTTCACCCTGAGGTGATTAACAACCTATCTATTAATGATCAGAGTTTAAGTACAACCGATATTACTTACTTGCAAAATAATATTGCATGGATACCACAACAAGCGACGCTATTTTACGACACCATTGCTGCCAACATTAAATTGGCCAAACCCACTGCCACACAGCAAGAGCTTGAACACGCGGCAAAACAAGCTGGTGTGCTTGAATTTATTAATACCCTACCCGATGGTTTTTACACGCTGATAGGTGAGCAAGGTGAAGGGCTTTCTGGCGGTCAAAAACAACGTATTGCACTGGCTCGCGCATTTATAAAACAAGCACCAGTCTTAGTGCTTGATGAGCCCACTGCGCACCTTGATAGTCAAACAGAGCTGCTTATTCAAGATGCTATTAATGAATATGCTAAAAACAACTTAGTATTAGTTATTGCCCATAGATTAAATACCGTTAAACATGCCAGCAATATCATTGTGATGCACGATGGAAAAATAGCTGAGCAAGGTCACTTTGAAACACTTGCAGCGCAAAATGGTGCATTTGCTGACTTACTAAAAACGGCTGAACAAGGGGTGGTGCATGTGTAATTTTATTCGTTTATTAAAACTTTGTGCTCCTCATTACAAAGCTATGCTATTGGGTACATTTTTAGCGACGATTACGGTATTAGCTAATGTGGGCCTGTTGGCTATATCTGGCTGGTTTTTAGCATCAATGGCCGCTGCTGGTATTGCGGGCGTACAAATGAATTATTTTACTCCTGCCGGCACGATTCGTTTTTTAGCTATTGTGCGAACAGCATCGCGCTATGGCGAACGCCTAGTTACTCATAACGCCACGTTTTTATTACTAAGTGAAATACGTACCAATGTATTTGCAACGTTAAGCAAGCTTAACAATGTTGATTTAGCAATGAGCCGCAGCGCTGATCTAGTTAACCGATTACAAAACGATGTAGACGCACTCGACAAATTTTATTTAAACGTTTTACTTCCTATGCTGGTCGCTCTTTTAAGTGTGCCAATCATCATGCTGTTTATGTCGGCCTATAATGGCAACGTCGCCCTTATTTGCTTTACTGGCATTATACTTATTGGTGTGGTTATACCTGCCCTACTCAGCATAAAGCTCACTAAAAACAGCCATAAAGAAACACAACTTAGTGCACAACTTCGCTCTGAGCTTTCAGATACACTTACAGGCCTTAGAGAGCTTAGTATTTATCAAGCCCGTTCGCAGCAACTTAATAAGTGCGACGAATTAAGCGAGCAGTACAATCAGCAATCATTTATTCGCCACAAAGCACTGGCAAACTCAGATGGATTAAGCTTGTTGGTTGTTCAATTAGCCATGCTTGCTAGCATAGTAACCATTGTGCCGCTGGTTTACGCAAGCAGTATGGTAAATGTAGAACTTGCTATGTTAAGTTTATTTGTACTGGCAAGCTTTGAAAGCGTATTACTACTACCCAACGCGTTTATAGAGCTTCCAAATGTTTTAAAAGCAGCAGAGCGATTGTTTACACTTGAAGATAAAGCAGCTAGTACGCAAATTGAAAGTAAACATGTAGACATTGATGAAAACTTTAGCGCGCAAAATCACAAGTTAGTACTTAACAATATTAGCTACCAATATGGTGAACAAACAGCGCTAACTAATATCAGTTTTGAACTAATGCCTCAGCAAAAAGTAGCGATTGTAGGTAGAAGCGGCAGCGGTAAAACGACGCTTGTAAATTTACTTACTGGTTTATGGCCTTTGCAACAAGGCAGCATAACGCTAAACAATCAAAATAGCGTTGTTGACTTACATTCGTTAAATAATGATATACGCGCAAATGTTATAAATATACTCGCCCAGCAGCACCATATTTTTGATGGCACATTAAGTGAAAACTTACGTTATGCCGCGCCAAATGCAACTAAAGAGCAAATGATTGAAGCGCTCGCATTAGCTCAATTGAGCCCATGGTTTAATGAGCTAAAAGAAGGTTTAAAAACACGTTTAGGCACTGGCGGGCGTAACGTGTCGCAAGGCCAATCTAGGCGTATAGCCATTGCCCAAGCATTACTTAAAAACCCTGCTATTTTAGTACTTGATGAACCAACTGAGGGTCTTGATAATCAATCTAAGCAAGGGGTAATGCAAGCAATAATGCATGTTATGGATAACGCCAGCGTGCTGACAATTACGCACGATCCCGCTCTACTTGCTCAAATGGATAATGTTGTATGGTTAGAAGGCGGTAAAGTCGTCGCACAAGGCTCTCATAAAGAGCTCAGTAGCACTTATCCCGACTATATTGCGCTAACTACCCGGTTTTAAAACCGTTACTGATACATCAATAACGCCGACTTTAGGGTCGGCTATCTTTTCAAACATACTCTTTGATAAATCAATAATACGACCTCGCACATACGGGCCTCTATCGTTAATTCTTACCGTGACTGATTTATTATTAGCGAGGTTGGTAACAACGACCTTAGTGCCAAAGTCGAACTCTAAATGGGCTGCTGTGGCGGCTTGTTGGCTAAAGCGCTCTCCATTGGCAGTTGTTCTTCCGTGATATTTGTCAGCATAAAAAGATGCTTTACCAACTTGAGTAACCTCTCCAGTAGATGATTTAACAATAGGTTGGCTACTACAAGCGGCTAACGCTGAAGTAATAAAAAGAGTGACAACTAACTTAGGTAAACGCATAGGATGACTTTTATTATACAAATTAGATGCATACTAACTTGAGCTCGCTGAGTATTAACTGAATTAGGTCTAAACCGTGGGCAATAAAAAACCACCTTCGATTTATCATCTAGGGTGGTTTTTTATGCTTAGAGCAAAACGCGCGAATTATCTTACAATGCCGCGCTCTGAGCTTTTAACAAAGTCGACCATCAATTTCACAGCAGGGTACTTTTCGGCATCTTCTGTGAGAGATTCAATCGCTTCTTCAGCACCTAAGCTTTTACGATAAAGCGCTTTATATGCACGTCGTACAGCCATAATTTCATCACTTTCGAAACCACGACGTTTCATGCCTTCTTTATTGATAGCGGCAGGACCTGCTGGCATACCAATGGTAGTAACAAAAGGTGGTACATCTTTGTTAACACCTGAATACATACCAATAAAGGCATGTGCACCAATTTTACAAAACTGATGAACTCCCGAATTACCACCTAAGATAACCCAGTCGCCTACATGTACATGGCCGGCCACACTTGCATTGTTAGCAAAAATTACGTTATCGCCAATTACCGCGTCATGTGCAACGTGTGTATAAGCCATAAATAAGTTATTACTACCAATTTTAGTAACGCCTTGGTCTTGAATTGTACCACGGTGAATAGTGGCACATTCACGGATAACATTGTTATCACCCATGATTAATGTGGTTGGCTCGTTGTTGTATTTTTTGTCTTGGCAGGCTTCGCCCACAGACGCAAACTGAAAAATATGATTGCCAGAGCCAATAGTTGATGGCCCTTTAACAACAACATGAGACTCAATAATACAGTTATCACCGATAACAACATCATTGCCAATATAACTATACGGACCAACTGAGACATTGTTACCTAGTTTAGCGCCAGGTTCGATTATTGCTGTAGAATGGATCACTATTAAAACTCTCTTCTCGCACACATAATTTCGGCACTACACACTACTTTGCCGTCGACTCTAGCTTCTGCTGCAAACTTCCAAATGTTGCGACGTTCTTTTAAAAACTCAACGTGAAGATGCATTGTATCACCTGGGATCACTGGCTGTTTAAAACGTGCGTTATCAACAGCAGCAAATAAATATAGTTCGTTTTCACTACGATTTTCTACTGTTTTAAAACCTAATAAACCCGTGGCTTGCGCCATTGATTCTAATATTAGCACACCAGGAAAAATTGGCTGATTTGGGAAATGGCCAGTAAATATAGGTTCGTTTATAGAAACATTTTTAATAGCATGTAAAGATTTTCCAGGTGTAAAATCAATAACACGATCAATTAATAGCATCGGGTAACGGTGCGGTAATAAACTTAAAATTTCTTGAATATCAAGGCTATTTAATTCGTTTGCCAAAATAGCATCCTTATTAGTGTTCAACGTTATGACTTAGCCAATGCTTCCAGCGCTTTAAGACGAGATTTCATGTCTGAAAGGTTACGCAAGTGAGCTATTGATTTACGCCATTCTTTGTTTGTTGTATGGGGCATACCAGATGAGTAAATACCTGGTTCGGTGATTGATTTTGTCACCATACTCATGCCGGTAATTATAACACCATCACATACAGACATGTGACCATTAATTGCAACCATGCCACCAATTTGACAGTTTTTGCCAATGGTAACGCTTCCTGCAAGTACGGTGCAGCCCGCGATTGCGGTGCCTGAATTAACTTCAACGTTGTGCGCTATTTGACACTGATTATCGATAATAACATTGCTATGGATAATGGTATTGTCCAGTGCGCCACGATCAATTGTCGTGCTTGCACCAATTTCAACTTTGTTACCTATGATCACTGAACCAAGCTGAGGTATTTTTAGCCATTGCCCGCGTTCGTTCGCATAGCCAAACCCATCACTACCTACAACACTATTTGCTTGAAACAAACAATCTGAACCAATTTCAACATCGTGATAAATAGTCACACTAGACCAAAGCTTAGTGCCAGAGCCTATTTTAACACGTTCTCCGATAAAACTGTTCGGACCAATTTGCGCATTGTCACCTATCACCGCATCAGCTTCAATGACTGCATTAGCCCCTATAGCGGCGCTGTCACTAACAATCGCTGTTGAATGAACCGTAGCACTTGGATGAATACCCGTCGAGGCTGAGCGTGGTGTTGTATCCATAAATTGCGCTAATTTTGCGTAACTTACATACGGGTTAGCAACAATAATTTTGCTACCACTAAAGTACTGAGCATCGGCTTGGCTTACTATTACAGCGCTAGCTTGAGTAGTTTCAAGTTGCGAGCGATATTTTGAGTTCGCTAAAAATGCAATATGCCCAGAATGGGCATTTGCAAGTGTCGCTATTTTTTTTATTTCTAAAGCGCCATCACCCTGAAGTTCGGCGCCTAGAAGTTCCGCAATTTGCGAAAGCGTATAATTTTGCATAGAGTGATTATTTCTTACTAACTGCAGCTACAACTTTAGACGAAAGATCAGTTACTTCTTTAGGGTTAAAGTAAATTGTTGTGTCTTTTACTTTAACTTCGTCGAAGTCGCCGTCTTTAGCAATTTCTTCAATTGTTTTGATTATCACACCTTGAACTTTAGCAAGCTCTTGGTTTTGGCGCGCTTTGATTTCTTGCTCTAAAGGACGACCTTGTTCAGCAAGATTTTTTTGCATGCCTTGAATTTTATCACGTAGTGCATCTTTTTGAGCTTGGCTCATAGTTGTACTTTCACGTTTAAATTTTTCAGCTTCAAAACGAATATCGCCTTGTAACTTTTCAAGCTCTTGACGACGTTCAGCAAACTCAGTTTGTAAAGACTGTTCAATTTTAGCCATTTGAGGAATTTGCTTGTAGATTTCCTGCATATCAACAATACCTACTTTGTGTGCAAATGCATTCACAGAAGTACCCATCATTAAAGTTGCTAAAACTGCTACAGCTGTTGATTTAAATAATTTTTTCACAAAAAACTCCTTTAGAAAGTGTTACTAATGTTAAAGCTGATGGTTTTCGTATCGTCATCTTCTTCTTTTTGCAATGGATACGCAAAACTGATCAGCATTGGACCCATTGGAGAGATCCATTGTAATGAAAGACCGGTTGAAACCCTAAAGCGCATTGGGTCTGAATAGTCATCTAATTTAGCACGTTCATCAACGCCTAAATTTTGATAGCGGTCTACGTTAAACTCAGTATCCCATACGTTTGCAGCATCAACAAAGAAGCTAGTACGTACAGAGCTGGTATTTTCTTCATCTAAGAATGGCGTAGGAACAATTAGCTCCATACCTGCCACTGCTTTAGCATTACCACCAATACGGCCTTGTGGCACTAGAATATCAAATTCTGATGCGCCACCAATGCTACCGGTTGTAGTACCGTCTGCACCTGGCGTACCCGGAATAGACTGCGGTATACGCGATACAGCACGTGGTAATATTGTATTACGGTCAAAGCCACGAAGTTCCATTTCCGTTATACGGAAGTATTCTTGGAATGGCAGTGTTTGCTCATACCCGTTTGTAGAACCATAACCATTACCATAACCAAGCGCTGCACGCGTTGAGAATACCCAACGGTGGTCATTTGATATAGGCCAGTAAAAACGCGAATCGTAATTCAGTTTAAAGTACTGAAGATCTGAGTTAGGCGTTGTTGCTGTTAAGTTTAGAGTTTGACGCGAACCCGCTGTTGGGAATAAACCACGGTTAACTGTAATACGCGACCAACCAACACTCAGCTCATACTTAGTAAAGTCAAAGCCTGCATCTGGGTTGTCTGGATCTAAGAATGTTTCACGAAGTACACGCGTTTGCTCGTACTCTGCAATATCCGAAAGCTCTTCTTTAATCCAACGGGCGCCAAAGTTAACACGATTTACAGCATCAATTGGAAAACCAATATTTGTGCCTAAACCATAACTTTTTGATTTGTACTCAACAAGACTGAATTTACTTGCATCGTAGTTTCTGTAAAAGATGCTACTGCCTTGCGATACACCATCTGGCGTAAAGTATGGGTCTGTGTACGATAAGCTTAAGCTTTCAGAACCTGTAGACGTATTAAGGTTTAAACCAATTTGGTTACCTGTGCCTAAAAAGTTAGATTCTGTTACACCAATATTAAACTGCAGACCTAAGTAAGAACCATAAGCAAGACCAGCATTAAAGCTACCCGCTGATTGCTCTTTTACAGTAAAGTCTACATCTACTTGGTCATCCACACCTGGTACAGGCACTACGTTAAAATCAACAGTTTCCATATAAGGCAAACGTTGAATTTGTAGTTTCGAACGCTCAAGGTTTTGATTAGATAACCAAGCGCCTTCAAGTTGTGTCATTTCACGGCGAAGTACTTCATCAGCTGTATTTTGGTTACCACCAACAATAATACGACGAACGTATACACGCTTACCTGGATTAACCGATAGTGTTAGTTGTACTTCTTGCTTTTCGTCGTCAATTTCTGGAATTGTACGCACTTCAGCATTAGCGTAACCAAAACGTGCTAAGTAGCTTTTAATAAATTCTTCTGACGAAGTAACGACTGAGCCATTGTAAAGCTCACCCGCTCTAAGTGGGATAACACTTTTAATTAAGTCTTCACGGCCAAGCAAGTCACCAATAAAGTCAAAGCCTTTAACGGTATATTTTACGCCTTCGGTTAAGTTAGCTGTAACGTAAACTGATTCACGTTCAGGGCTCACTGATACTTGCGTTGAATCGATATTAAAACGTAGGTAACCACGGTCTAAATAATAACTACGAATTTTTTCTAAATCGCCTTCAATGGTTTGCTTTTGGTAGCGATCGCTACCCATAAACTGCCACCAAGGTAAATCTTGCTGCGATTCAGCAAGTTTAAGAAGCTCTTCATTAGAAAAAAGTTCATTACCCACTAAGTTAATTTGTCGGATAGAAGCTGCATCACCTTCATCAAACTCTAATTTAAGTTTAACGCGGTTACGAGGCAACTTAGTAATACTGATATCTACTTTAGCGTTGTATTTACCAATACTGTGGAAAAACTCAACTAAGCCCTTTTCGATACTATCGATAACGGTTTTATCAAGTGGTTCACCTTGGCGAATATCTTGCTGATCAAGAGACTCATTAAGCTGCTCGTCTTTAATGTCTTTATTGCCTTCAAACTCAATGAAGCTAATGGTAGGACGTTCCGTTACTTTAAAAATAACGTTGTTGCCATCACGAAGGGCTTTTATGTTATCAAAGTGCCCAGAACGATAAAGTGACTTTATTGTTTTTGAAATCGTATAGTCATCAACATTATCGCCTACGTTAATAGGAATATGTGTTAGCGCTGCACCAAGTGCTACACGCTGTAAACCTTCAACTTTCAGGTCTTCAACAATAAAGGAGTTTTGGCCTAGGGCTGCAAAACTTGCACCCAATAAACTTGTTACTGCCAAATGTTTTTTTATAGCCATTTTATTATCTTTATCCTTTACAACTGTATTACCGCATAACACCCTACTAAAGTGGTGCTTTACAATCGTGTTCTAATTAGTAATTTGCCACGCTGTAAAACTACAAACGCGATACATCATTGAACAAAGCGAAACATGTTAGAAAAATGAGCAACAAGGCGCCCACTTTAAAACCAAACTCTTGTGTCTTTTCAGAGACCGGCTTTTTACGAAAAAGTTCAATTATGTAATACATTAAGTGTCCACCATCAAGTACTGGTAAGGGTAATAAATTAAATACACCCAAGTTAACGCTTATTAAGGCTAAAAAGCCTAAAAAGGCCACTAACCCATAGCTTACGCTAGTTCCAGCGCCTACTGCAATGCCCACGGGGCCACTTAAATTCTTAACCGAAACCTGGCCTGTAATTAAATTACCAATCATGTCAAAACTGAGTGTAATTAAGCGCCACGTTTCTTTTGTGCCTCGCACGATACTATCGAGCGGGCCGTAATGTCTAGTCTCTACATAACCATCAGGCCATTGCTGTACAACAGGAGCAACACCTAAAAAGCCTTGCTCAATACCGTTATTATCAATGCGCCCTTTAGGGGTTACTGTAATGGCTTTTATAGTATCTTGTCTTTTTACACTAAATTGTAAAGATTTGTTAGCTGATTGCGTAATAAGATTAACTAATTGCTGCCAATTGCTTATTGTTTCACCGTTTACAGCCAAAATTGTGTCATTAACTTGTAAATTAGCGTGTTCTGCAGCTGAATCTTTAGTCACGGCGGCAATTGTTAAAGTGGCTTGAGGTCTAAACGGTACAATACCTAACGAGCTTAGTGGTGGCACGTCTTGCTGATCTAATTTCCACCCCTCTAAATTAAGCGTTTTAACACGTGGTTGAAGGTTTTTATCGCGCACTATCACTTCAACGCTTTCTTCACCTAAATTAGACATAAGTGCAAACGTGGCATCTTGCCATGTCGTTATGTCATCATCACCAATTTTTATAATATGTTGAGAAGGCATAATGCCCGCTTGCTCTGCCCGGCTACCCTCGGTAATGCTACCTACCACAGGCTTTACCGACTGCACACCCACTATATACATTACAGCAAGAGCAAAAATGGCAAACAAAAAGTTGGCCATTGGACCCGCTGCAACTATGGCAATACGTGCTTGTACAGATTTAGCGTTAAACGATAAATGACGTTGGTTTGCCGGCACGTCATCAACACGCTCATCAAGCATTTTTACATAACCGCCCAATGGAATAGCCGCAATCACATATTCGGTATTGTATTTATCGTGCCATTTTAATAGTGGCTTACCAAAACCAATTGAAAAACGCAGCACTTTAACGCCCATTTTTCGCGCAACCCAAAAATGGCCATATTCATGTATGGCCACTAAAATACCAAGCGCTAAAATAAATGAGCCAAGATTCCAAAAAAAATCAAACATATTAATGCGCCACTTTTGTTATAAATTCTGAAGCGCTAATACGCGCTAATTTATCGCACTCTAAAATTTCATCTAAGCTTTGTACATTGGTATACGTTGCAGCTTCAAGCGTTTGTGCATTTATTTTGTATATATCAGTAAAACCAATTTTACCGTTTAAGAATGCACTTACTGCTATCTCATTTGCAGCATTAACCGTTGTGGTCGCGCCCTGCCCTGCACTACACGCATCAATCGCTAATTGTAAATTTGGATAGCGAGAAAAGTCAGGCTTGGTGAATGAGAAATCACATATATCAGAGAAGTTTAACGGTTTAACGCCTGCATTAATTCGCTCAGGGTATGCAAGTGCATGGGCAATTGGGGTGCGCATATCAGGGTTACCCATTTGCGCTAAAATAGAACCGTCGTGGTATTGCACCATTGAGTGAATAATACTTTGTGGATGAATCACTACGTCTATATCACTGGTGTCGCAATTGAATAACCACTTAGCTTCGATAAACTCTAAGCCTTTATTCATCATAGTGGCCGAGTCTACTGATATTTTTTGACCCATCGACCAGTTAGGATGCGCCACGGCTTCACTTACAGTTACATCTTTTAGTGTGTTTATATCGCGCGTTAAAAAAGGGCCACCAGAACCGGTAAGCAAAATTTTACTTACGCCATGTTGCTGTAAATTTTGATCGCCTTTGGCATTTTGTAACGAAGAAGGTAGGCATTGAAAAATAGCATTATGTTCGCTATCAATTGGCAGCAAGGTTGCTTTATGTTGTTTAACTTTATCAATAAACAACTGACCTGACATAACTAACGATTCTTTATTAGCAAGGAGTACTTTTTTACCTGCTTCTACTGCACTTAATGTTGGCAGTAAACCAGCTGCACCTACAATTGCCGACATCACGACATCAACATCTGGGTGAGCACATAAGTCGCACATTGCTTGCTCGCCGTGCATAACAAGCGTTTGGCATGGTGTATTAGCTAAATAAGCAGATAACTGCTCAGCGGCTTGCTGGGTAGCCATAATCGCATAAAGTGGTTCGTGTTCAATACACAGCTCAGCCATTTTTTTTGCGTTTTGCCCTGCAGCTAAAACAAAAACATCAAATAACTCTTTATTGCGCGATACAACATCTAGTGTACTTAAACCAATTGAACCTGTTGCGCCTAAAATAACCAGCAATTGCTTTTGGCTCATAAACTAAGAGTCCACGCATAGCACATTACAAACATTGGAGCAGCAGCCGTTAAGCTGTCAATGCGATCTAAAATACCGCCGTGCCCAGGTAAACAACGGCCGCTATCTTTTAAACCAGCTTCACGTTTAAACATGCTTTCAAGTAAATCACCTACCGCAGAGAACAATGCAATAAATGCAGTCATTATCGCGTAGATAGGCCAAACACCTAAATCAACATCGGTAAAGTGACAAAATGCTAAAACAAAAATGATAGAAGCGACTACACCGCCTGCTAACCCTTCAATTGTTTTATTAGGGCTCACTTTTGGCATAAGTTTATGCTTACCAAAGCTCTTACCTGAAAAATAAGCACCAACGTCTGCACTCCACACAATACCCAATACGACTAAAATCAGTACAGAGCCAAAATGTGTTGATTCAGCATATTGCGCACTGCGCAGCGTATTTAGTGCAAGCCATAACGGCACAAGTGTTAATAAACCTGCAATGCCGCGCATTACTAGACCTTCATTCCACGCTTTAGCCATTTCTGGATAGCGCCAAATTAAATAACTAGCAACAATCCACCAAGCAAACGAAAGCGTAAATAAGTAATTCGCATCACCTACTAGCTTGCCACTTTCCCATAGTGATTCAATAGGCCAATGTAAATTAAGCAGGCCAAGTAAGGCTGCAATCAATACAACAAAAGCACCACGTTTGAGCTTATCGCATAAACCCATAAACGCAGACCATTCCCATGCGCCTAATAATACTATTGCACCGGCAAAGTAACTAAATAACGTAAGCGGTGTATAAAAAACCAAAGCTAATGCCGATGGTGCAAGCACAAGTGAGGTTAAAATTCGTTGTTTTAACAAAATGTGACCCTTATTCTATTTAGGTTTGAGCGAGTAATTGTTTTATTTGTTCGCCCGTACAACCAAAACGTCGCTCTCTGGCAACGTAACACGCTATAGCCTCAGCAAATGCTGCTTCATTAAAATCAGGCCAAAGTGTTTCGGTAAAGTAAAGTTCTGCATAAGCAACTTGCCATAGTAAAAAATTACTAATACGAACATCGCCACCAGTGCGAATAAGTAAATCAGGTTCTGCCTGATCTGCCATGCTCATATGCTGTGCTAAGCGCTCTTCTGTAATATCTTCTGCGTTGAGTGTGCCTTGCGCAACTTGCAAAGCAAGTTGTTTAGCCGCGTTAGCCATATCCCAACGACCACCGTAATTAGCTGCAACATTTAAGCGCAATCCGGTATTATTTTCAGTCAGCTTATGCGCAGCGTCTACCTTGCTACGTAATCCTTCAGAAAATCGTGATAAGTCTCCAATAATGGTCAGTTTTACATTGTTTTTATGAAGCTTTTTAACTTCCTTTGTTAAAACAAATAAGAAAAGCTCCATTAAAGTGTTTACTTCGTCTTCAGGGCGGCGCCAGTTTTCACTACTAAAAGCAAATAAGGTTAACGATTGTATCCCTAATTTAGTACAAAACTGAACAGATTGACGAACTGCGTCTACGCCTTTTTTATGCCCGTACACACGAGGTCTATTTCTAGCTTGTGCCCAACGTCCGTTCCCATCCATGATGATAGCAACATGTTTGGGTAAACATTGCTGTGAAATTGTGTCAGCATCTAGAACCATAAATATCGAGTATTCCATAAAAAAACGCCGCCTAGTATACCCTAGACGGCGTTTCAAAACTAATAATTTTAATAGGTCCTGTCGACCTTTCAGGATTGTAATTTATTCAATCTAGGCAGAACCCTTTGGGCAGCGCGTTTTTAGATTTTATGCATTGCTATCGCCTAATAATGGGAAATAACCACACTACGTAGGCTCTGCCTTGCCTTAAAACCAAACACACTACTACAAATTCAACCTCAAAAGATAAACAGGCCCTACTTAGATTTCCATTAACTCTGCTTCTTTAGCAGCTAATAGAGTATCCATTTCTTTGATAAACTTATCTGTAAGTTTTTGAATCGCATCATCTGATTGACGCGCTTCATCTTCAGATATTTCTTTATCTTTTAATAAACCTTTTACATCGCCATTAGCATCACGACGAATGTTACGAATAGCAACACGACCGCCTTCAACTTCGCCACGTACAATTTTGATTAGGTCTTTACGACGTTCTTCTGTAAGTGGAGGAAGTGGTACACGAATAACAGTACCTGCCGACATAGGGTTTAAACCTAAGTCAGACGCCATAATTGCTTTTTCAACAGCTTGCGCTAAAGACTTATCAAATACACCAATAGCAAGTGTACGAGAATCTTCAATTGTTACGTTAGCAACTTGGTTTAAAGGCGTTGGTGCACCGTAGTACGACACCATAATGCCATCTAGGATTGCAGGATGTGCACGGCCAGTACGAATTTTAGATAATTGGCTACCTAGTGCAGTTACACTTTTTTGCATGCGCGCTTGCGCGTCTTTTTGAATATCGTTAATCACGGTTTAATCCTAATTATTTGATTATTTCATCTGAGGCTTGTGAAGAAATAAGTGTTCCTTCTTCTTCACCCATAATTACGCGTTTTAGCGCGCCTGATTTATTCATATTAAATACGCTCAATGGCATATTGTGATCGCGGGCTAGAGTAAATGCCGCTAAATCCATAACTTTTAATTCTTTTTCAATGATTTCATTGTAGCTTAAGTGGCTGTAAAGCGTCGCTTCTGGGTTTTTAACAGGATCATCACTGTACACACCATCCACTTTAGTCGCTTTAATTACTGTATCCGCTTCAATTTCGATACCGCGTAAACACGCTGCAGAATCGGTAGTAAAAAATGGGTTACCGGTGCCCGCTGCAAAAATAACAACGCGGCCAGTTTTCAATAAACTAATTGCTTCAGCCCAGTTATAAGCGTCACATACACCATTTAGCGGAATAGCCGACATTAAACGACAGTTTACAAATGCACGGTGTAGCGCATCACGCATTGCAAGGCCATTCATAACCGTTGCAAGCATACCCATGTGGTCGCCTACTACGCGGTTCATACCTGCTTCTGCAAGTGAACCACCGCGTAAAAAGTTACCTCCACCAATAACTAAACCCACTTCTACGTCAAGCTCTACTAGCTCTTTAATTTCTTGTGCCATACGGTCTAAAACTTTAGGGTCGATGCCGAAGCCTTCGTCTCCCATTAAAGCTTCACCACTTAATTTGAGAAGAACACGTCTAAAAATAGGTTTGCGATTGATAGTCATAGTATAGGGGCCAACTTTTATTGAATTATGGATAAAAAATAACCGCGCTTATGT
>NZ_JACJDN010000002.1:0-34067 GCF_014163565.1 Pseudoalteromonas sp. SR45-5
TAATTTTACCTGCACTTTTATCTAGCTTTTCTTTTTGTTTTAAATCCTGAGTTATCAATTCTTCGCCCAGCCCATCTTGTGATTGGTGGCGTTCAATAATACGTTTGCTTGCGCGTTCTAGTTTTACACCCTTCTGAGCAATCTAAAATTAAGTTTGAACAAGCTGAAAATGCAAAGTTTGTAGCGATTGTTGCTTTATTTAGAGATCGCAGTGGCGATAATTGGAAAGCGTATTACCCGCTTGCAGATGGCCCTGTTAAGTTGTCTACATCATTAGATGTTTTGGTTACAAACAACGAAGTTCAATTACCTGGCGTGGATAAGGCTGAGTAATGAATTTAAAAGCTCCCGCAAAGCCCGTTTGGGCCGAAGGTGTTTTGCTTGCTCAGCAACACTTTCAACTATTTGACGATTATCACGATCAGAATCAGATTGTACGTCAAGCGCTAATATCACCATTGGCATTTGGTTTACAGCATTTTGCTATTGATGAATCAGCACTTGCTCGCGGTATATTAAAAGTGACTAGTTTTAAGCTACTTTTAGAAAATGGTCGCTTGCTTGATTTTGATCGACAGCATCAAGATGATTTAAAGCTAGAGCTCGATAGTAACCATCAAGATAGTGTTATTTATATTGCTATTGCTGCAAATAAAACAGTTAGCAATATTGAAGGTTATGCGGCGAGCGGGCAATTAAGCGCATATGAAGCAGATTATATTGATTTAGAAGATAATCATGATGCGTCACGTAGCCGTGAGGTATTAGTTGCAAAGCCTAAATTTATATTACTGTCTGACTCAGATGTAAAAACTTATTTTGACACTATTGCCTGTTTAAAAATAAGTCGTGCGGAAGATGGCTCGTTTGTTTTAAATAAACAGTTTGTGCCTCCTTTATTAAATATAAGTGCATCTGCTTATTTAACTGAGCTGTTAAATAGAACGGCTAATTTAGTTAATGCAAAAGTTAATGTGCTGCTTAGCAGACGTAAAAATTATGGCTCAGTTACTGATTTTGGGCCGAATGAAATGAATACATTTTTGTTACTTAATGCAATGGCTCCATCGGCTAAACGTTTAGATCATCTTAAAAACTTGTCTTTGGTCCATCCTGAACGTTTGTATTGTGAGCTTGTTGATTTAATTAGTTCAGTTTCAATGTTTGAGCACAGTGACTTAGTTAACCAAGTACCACCATACCAGCATAAAAATTTAAGCAATGTATTCGGTCAGCTTGATGGCCTATTAACTCGTTTACTTGAAGGGGTTGTACCTAAGAAAATGGTGGGCTTAAAACTTGAAAAAACCTCTAACGCTATTTATCAAGTTGCCACTATTGACTCTGCAACGTTTACTAACAACGACTTTTATTTAGCTGTGTATTTTGAATCTGAAGACACCAAATGGATTGAAACATTTAGTGATCAAGTAAAAGTAGGTGCAAGCGAAAAGCTCGATATCATGATTTCATCTGCTTTAGCGGGTGTGCAACTAACACATTGTCAGCGACCTCCAAATAAGCTGGCCATAAAAAGTGGTTACGAATACTTCAGGCTTGAGTCGCATGGTTTCATTTGGCAGCAAATTATTGAAGAGCAATCATTAAGCTTATTTGTACCATTTGGATTGCAAAGTGCACAAATTGAAATTGTTACCGTAGCACGTAATTAACGTAGAGTTGAAATTATGCAAGAAGCACAAAAAGAACAAGATTTAGTCGCGTGTATTTCGCCTGTAATTAACGCGCTAACACCATTAAAACTAAAGCAATCTACTAATTTAGAGCTTGGAGAGTTTAGAGAAAATTTACTTACTAGTTTTGATGAGTATGAGCGTAATTGTTACTCGCAACAGGTAACAACAAGTTTAATGCAAGAAGTTAAGTTTGCTCTTACGGCTATGTGTGATGAATTTGTTATGAGCTCAGGTGCTCATTTTAGAATGGATTGGATGTCTCGACCGCTACAGCTTGAATTTTTTGGTAACAACCGAGCAGGGGAAGAATTTTTTGAACGTTTAGGTAAGTTGCGTACCGGCGGAGAGCAAAAGCTAGCTGCATTAGAGGTTTACTATATTTGTCTGCAGCTTGGCTTTGAAGGCATTTACAAAGTTAAAGGTATTGAGCAATTAAAAGCGTTAATTGTTGATGTAAGAGCTCAAATTGAAGATATAAAAGGAACACCGAGTTCTCAATTATCTGATAACGGTATACCTGCAGAAGGGTTTGCTATGAAGGTGGGGCGTAATATTCCTTATTGGGTGATATTAGCTATTTGCTTGGGTTCTATTGCCTCATTATTTGCTGGATTTCATTATGTAATTAATAAGCAAGCAACGCAGAGTACTCAGGTAATAGACAACCAAATTGAAGTGCTGACTCAGCTCAATAAAACCAACGAAACACGATAGGTAACACAATGCAGGGAAGAGTTAATAAAAGCGGTTTAGTTCATTTTTTATTGGGCTTAGTATCATCGCGTGCAACGGGTCAACTTATTGGCTTTATAGCCGTTTTGAGTATTGTGTGGTTTGCCGGTCGCATGGTGGGTTTAGATACTACCGATAAAAAATTAATTGCGATGGGTGCTGTAACCGCTGTTTTTGTTTTATTTATTTTTATTCGTTGGTTATGGACTAAGCGCTCAGGCGATAAGTTAGCTTCTGAATTAGCAAGTCATAATGCCGGTTCGAGTGCTGAATTAAGTGAAATTAAAGAAAAGATGCAAGAAGCATTGGGATCTTTAAAAGCATCTCATTTAGGTGCGGGTTATCGTGGTAATACTGCTTTATACGCTTTGCCTTGGTATATGATTATTGGCCCTTCGGCTACAGGGAAAAGTACTTTATTTGCAAATTCTGGCTTACATTTCCCTTACTCTAATTCGAGTGAATTGCATATCCAAGGTTTTGGTGGAACGCGCAATTGTGACTGGTGGTTCTCAGATCAAGCTATTTTAATTGATACTGCAGGGCGTTACACAACTGAGCAGTCAGAAAATAAAGAGTGGTTGTCATTTTTAGCGCTCCTTAAAAAATACAGACCAAAACTGCCTATAAATGGCGTAATGGTGGCCATTAGCGTTGCAGATGTATTAACTTCCGACAGTGAAGAAATCCGTCAACATGTAAAATTAGTACGTGAGCGTATAGAAGAGCTAATTACTCAACTTGGCGTTATTTTTCCTGTATATATTACTTTTACCAAAACTGACTTAATCAGTGGTTTTGAACCTTTTTTTAGTGATTTATCTGAAAAAGAGCGTGAGCAAGTGTTTGGTGCGTACTTACTCGACATTAGTGAAGATCAAAAAAATGATCCTGCAGAAATGTTTGAAGTTCGTATGCAGGAACTATATGAGCGACTGTGCGAACAACGTTTAAGCAAAGTTGCACGAGAGCGCAACGAGCATCGTAAACAGCTAATACTTGATTTTCCTAATCAATTTCAATCAGCTTCAACTAAGTTAACTGAGTTTGTTAACTTGCTGTTTAAGTCTAATCCATATCAAGAAGTTCCTTGGTTTGCTGGTGTTTATTTTACATCGGGTACGCAAGAAGGTACGCCTATTGAACGTATTACTAATGGTGTACGAGATCAATTTGGTGCGGTTGTAGTTGACCAAAAACAAGAAAGTATTACTCAAAGTTATTTTATTAATCGCGTATTTAATGATGTTATTTTTAAACTACAGGATTTAACGCGAGGAAACAGAAAAAAACGGTTAGTAGGACGCTGGTTAAAAGGTTTAACCGTTACTTCGGGCTTGGCATCTATTGCCGCAATTACAGCACTTCTTATTACGTCGTACACAAGTAATCAACTATTACTTAATCAAGGTGAGTCACGTGTAAAAGCTGTTGTTGAAGCTAATGTAAGTAAGGCTAAAGATGAGCAGAAACTTGCTGCTACACTAGCGCTGTTTGAGCACTACGGTCAGCTTAAAACTTACGAAGATTCATTACCGTGGTACTTTATATTTGGTATTTACGAAGGTGATGAAACCTTAGATAGCGTTGCAAATGTGCTATTTAATCAGATGAATCAGCTTATTACTTATCCAGGTGAAGAGTATTTACTTGCGCAAATAAAACAGTACGAAACTCAGTGGTTTGACAATGAAGATGAAGCCAAAGCAACGATTCGTCAGCAGTATTACGATGCACTAAAAATGCATTTAATGATGAGTACGAACCCTGAGCATATTTCAACGGAGTTTGCTAAAGAGCAATTACTTAATTTTATAGCTGAGCATTTTCATATAGACATAAATGCACAAGAGCAAGCACCAATTTATACACAACTAAGTAGCTTAGTTGATATGTACTTACAAAATATGGGTAACGACATAGAGCAGCCAGGTAAAATTGCATTTTGGCAGGCTAACGAAACATCGATAGCGCTAGCGAGAGACAATTTAAATACCCAGCCAGAGGCTTTCCCCTTATATCAACAAGTAATTACAAGTTTTGCTGAGCGCAAAAAGCCATTGTTATTAAACGATTTTATGATTTCTAAAAATCGTGATGTATTTAAAAGTAAGTATAAAATCCCGTATGTTTATACAAACTTAGGGTGGCAGGAATATGTATTCCCAGAGATTAAACGTATTTCACGTTTGGTGTTCTCAGGTGACTGGGTTATGGGTTCTAGCGATGAAAATGGTCAAAATGTTGTTGACGAAGCACAAGCTGAAACCTTGGCAAAGGCTATGCGAGCATATTACTTTAAAGACTACGGCAATACTTGGTTTGCTTTTATAGATAGCATAAAAGTGCCTGCATTTAGAGATCTAAACGATGCAAGTATTGATTTTGCACGCCTTTCATCGATGGATGGCCCTTTTAACGATTTAATGAAACTGATTAACGACAATATTACGCTCGCTGATGCCCCTTTAAAAAGCCAAGCTTCGATAGGTAAGACGGCTGCAGATGTTGCAAATAAATTAGCTCTAAACACGCCAACAATTACCCAAATGAGTACGGTTAGAGCGCCAGAGCTTGAAAGTCGATTTGCAGACTTAAGACGCTTTGCACAGCCTAATGAAGATAAGAATTCTTCTGATTACTTAAGACAATATATCAGTTCATTAAGTAGCATCCATTCAGACATTAAAGCAATGGCAGCGAGTAATGAAGATGATGCTCAAGCAATGATATTTGCGCAGGACTTACTTTCAGGTAATAGCCAAAGTAATGCATTACAGTCTTCGTGGATAATTATTGAGAGCCAAACTCGAGCACTAGACCCTCAAACCAAAGAAACGCTAGATAAGCTATTTAAGGCCCCTCTTCATGGTGGTATCGCTACTATCATGGCAAAAGCACGTACTCAGCTTAACCAAGAGTGGGAAAACCAAGTTTATACTATGTATAACAGCAGTTTAGCTGGTAAATATCCATTTAACTTAACTGGCCCTGATGCTGCGATAGCAGATGTTTCTGAGTTTCTAAATTCTGAATCAGGAATTTTATGGAGCTTTATTAACACCCAGCTCAAACCATTTATGAAAGTACGCCGCGGTGTATGGGAAGAAAAACAATGGAATGGTGTAGGTATTGGTTTTAGCGCGCAATTACTTGATGGTTTAACTAAAGCAAATAAAGTAACTCGTTCGTTGTTTTCTAATGGCGCCGATAGTGCTGGTTTTACTTTTCAGATGATGCCTGTTCCACACCGAGGCATTCGTGAAACATACTTAGGCTTTAGTGAGCAAGGTTATCGCTACCGCAATGAGCCTGAAGAATGGCGTAACTTTTCGTGGCCTGGTCGAGGAGCTGCAGAGAAAGCTGTTCTGTATGGTTTAGATAATAAAGGGCGTCGTATTTCTATTGAGCAAGACGGACCTTGGGCACTACTAAAAGTACTTAACTCAGCCAGTGTTAAGTGGATTAAAGGCACAGAGTTTTTAGCAACATGGGAATTAAAAGATAAATCTGATGAAGTGTTAACAGTCCAGTTTTCTCTTAAATCAGGACGCAACAGCGGTATATTTTCAAAATACATGCTTACATCGTTTGCATTGCCAAGCTCTTTGTTTTCACAAAGCCCTAGCTTGGCTCAATCGCAGTCGCGAACAATGCAATAGGCCGCTAGCAATGTTTAGTTTATTTACAAAAAAGAAAACACCGACGCTGGTTAAGCAACATAGCTTTGGTTTTATGGGTAAAACACCGATAAGACCAGACTTTGTGAAGCTCAATATTTCATCTAGAGAATCGGTTGGATTTGATCATTGGTTGCAAGAGGGCTTTGCCCATTTAAACCGTGGTAGAAAAACGACTGATACAAGCCACTTGAATGGAACTAAGTCGTTGTTCTTTATATCTGGCAATGCGGATGATGGTGGTTTACTTGGCGTTTTGCAGCCAAGCAAAGATAGCAGTGGTCGTTTTTACCCATTTAGCTCTTTTGTACATAGTGGGCTTGATACATATAAGCGACATCCTGCTTTTCTATTTTTATTTGCAAGCCAAGTAATAGAGCACCTTTTAGGTGTAAATGAAAATATTAAACAAGCTGCCAGTATTAATGAAATGGAGCAAAAAGCACAAGATTATAACCGTGTAGCTGATGCACTTAAACAGCAACCAAATCTAACTCTAGAGCTTGATAAACTTAGAACTATTCCGATGAGCGTTTTTTGGCAACATTTAGGCTTGAACGATATTGCAAAAAGAGCAATTTTAATTGAAGAGCTATCGGCTGTGCTTAAATCTATTGCTAATAGAGGGTGTTTAAGAAGTCAGTTTGGTATTCGCCTACCAATGCCTAGTTTTAGTCATGAAAGTGCCTTAGTTGCCGGGTTTTGGTTGCACTTAGTTGCGTCTATGGTGGCAGATCATAATTGGCAGCCTTGGTTTTTTTATCAGTTAGGTGATGATAATCAAGCGCCTAGTTTAACTATTTTTTGTAGACCTATTCCAGCGTCATACTTTAATAGTGTGTGGGAATACGATAAAAAAACGAATGACATTGTTGATCTATGTAATTTAAAAGTAGAAAAACAGCCGTCTTCACAAACACTTAATTTTGCTGATATGGATAACGTGAGTGTTTACGATGCACTTCGTCGTTGGTGTAAATCATGAGTATTAAAGCGCCGCATACACATACCACTTGGATTGAATGGCTTGAAGCATTAAGTGCACCTCTTGCCGGGAATAAGTGTGGAGAAGATTTAAAATATGAAGAAACATTTAAAGCATTAAAAGCATCTTCATCAGGAGTGGGGGAAGTTGACTTTAAAGTGATGTTTATACAAGCATCAGACTTACTCAACACTCAAAGTAAAGATTTACGCATAGTAAGTTATTTAGCACTAGCAGCAACAAGTGAGTTTGGGGTTACAGGTTTAACGCATACGTTATTGTTATTTAATCGTTTGTTGACTACTTTTACGGATGAGGTACACCCACTAAGAGCCAGAATGCGTGCTGCAGTTAATACATGGTTTTTACAACAGCAAGAACGTTTAAAAGGTGTTGCCCAAGGGCATGATACAAACGCTGAACAATGGCCTGAACTTATAGCTGCTTTGACTCAATACAATGAGCAGTGTGTTGCGTTATTAGACAACGAATCTGGCCCTCTATCAACTTTGAATGAGTGGGCTAAAGAGCAAGAAAAGCGAAACCCAGTACCTGTAGCTGAACCAGTGCAAGAAGAAAAAGCGATTAGTACAGAGCAAAAATTAGCTGAAAATACGGGTGTAACAGCTCCAAAATCAGAAGCTAATAGTACTGCACCTGCACCTGCACCTGCATCAGCTGCTAGTCAGCTTAGTATTGGTAATGCTGATATTGCTTCAGATACAGCGTATTTAAGTGCGGTTAGGCAACTACTTAACTTTGATAAAGAACAAAATAATATTGAAAGAGTAATAAAGTTATCGCGAGCTGCGCGTTGGACAAGGTTGGCACTACCCGCTAATGAAAATGGAAAAACGCGTTTACCCGCTCCAAGGGCTGCAGCATTTGCTCCAATTGAAAATGCATTGGCAAGTGAACAGCCTGAACAAGCTTTAAATTTAGCCGAAGGGTTGTTTATGGAAGGGGCTATGCAATTTAATTTAAATCTTCAAGTGCTTAGTTTAAATGCATTAAAAAAATTAAATAAATTGCCGCTTGTTCATTGGCTTGAGCAACAATTAGTTAATTTAAATGAGCAGTTTCCTGCTTTAGTTTCCCTACAGTATGACGATGGAAGTCCGCTGTGTTCATCTGTAAATAAAGAGTTTTTAAAAGAGCTATCTCACTCTGCAAAAACAGAGTCTGTTAGCTCTCAAAGTAGTGCGTTTGATGAGCAGTATAGCGAATTAATACAAGAGGTTGAAAAAGGGCAGTTGTCTTCAGCTCTAATTAAAGTAGATCACATAAATATTTTAAACGACTTTGATAAAGCCCAAGCGCAATTATTAAAGGCAAAACTATTAATAAAAGCTGAGCATTACGAACATGCTTTAGCATTATTGAACGTGTTACTAAAACAAATAAAAGCGCATGATTTAGCGCAATGGCAACAATGTTTTTGCATGGAAGTATGGCGATTTTCCAAGCAGTGTTATGCAAGTTTGTCACAAACGCCAGAAGATGAAATGAGTTTAGCTGCTAAACATATTAGTCAGCAAATGATGGTAACTAACCCTGCACAAGCGTTAGCGTGGGTTTAGTTACAAGGGCTTGACTAATATGTCGAGGTTTAATTGGAATTGAGTCGGTAGATAACCAAACTGCAAAGGAAATAACATGAGTGATACATTTCAAAAAGAGATCCCCAGAGCTCGGATCAATATTTCGTTAGAGCTTGATACAGATGGTGCTTCACAAAAAAGTGAATTGCCATTAAAGATGTTAGTAATTGGTGATTACTCAAATGGTCAAAATAGCCAAGAACTATCTGAGCGTGAGCGCATAACAATTAATAAAAATAACATTGAGCAAGTGCTTAAAGATATGGCGCCTAAAGCTAACTTTCAGGTAGCGAACAAAATTAAAGGTGACGGCGAAATTAATGTAAACCTTGAGTTTGATTCTTTTAAGTCGTTTGACCCAGAATCAGTAGCTTCTCAAGTGCCAGAGCTTAATAAAATGATGGCTATGCGTAATTTACTTCGTGACCTTAAATCTAATTTATTAGATAACTCATCACTTCGTAAAGAATTAGAGCGTGTTTTACAAAATCAGCCAGAGCTAGACGAGTTAAAAGCTAAACTGGATGAAATTGCGCCGCTAGCGTCTGAAGATGAAAAACAACCAATAACTGAATAAGGAGATTATCATGTCCATGCAAGAACAATTAAATGTTGCCGCGCATACCACGGAGCAAGCTCCTTTATCTACTTATGAAAATATATGTGGAATGGTTGATATTTCTCCAGTTGCAGATGAGATCAAACTTGATTCATTTAGAGATGCAAGCAACCTAGCTGAAACTCGTGCAAATGAGCGCTTAACAGCAGCTATAAATGTATTTTTAGATATGGCTAGCAGTAGTGGCCAAGAAGTAACGCGAATTGATAAGTTACTTTTAGATGATTACATCGCAAAAGTAGACATTATTATTTCTCAGCAGTTAGACCAAATTTTACATCACCCAAATTTCCAAAAAATGGAATCAGCATGGCGCTCGTTACGTTACCTAATTAACCGTACGCCTAACAATGCTAACATTAAAATCGAAATGCTTGATGTAGATAAAGAAACTCTAAGAGACGATTTTGAAGAGGCGCCAGATACAACTCAATCTGCATTATATAAACATGTATATACTTCAGATTACGATACCCCAGGTGGCGAGCCAGTTTCAACAATGGTTTCTAATTTTGAGTTTGATTGTTCAGCACCCGATGTATCGTTACTGCAAGAGATATCACGTGTATCTGCGGCAGCGCATTGTCCGTTTATGGGCAGTGTTGGTCCTAAGTTTTTTCTTAAAGATTCATTGGAAGAAGTATCTAAAATCCAAGATTTGGGCTCTTACATGGAGCGCGCTGAGTTTCTTCGTTGGAAAAATTTCCGTGAATCAGAAGACTCTCGCTACATTGGTTTAGCATTCCCGCGCTTTTTACTACGTCTACCTTATGGTGAGACAAATCCTCTTCGTAACTTTAATTACCAAGAAGATGTAAGTGCTGAGCATCATGAACGTTATTTGTGGGGTAATGCAACATTTGCATTTGCTGCAAATATCATCCGTAGTTTCCATGATAATGGTTGGGCAGTAAATATTCGTGGGCCACAGTCAGGTGGTAAAGTTGAAAATCTTCCACTGCATTCATTCGAAGCGGGTAAAGGATCAGAAACTAAAATACCGACTGAGGTTTTGATTTCTGAAACTAAAGAACTTGAGTTTGCTAACCAAGGGTTTATTCCACTTAGTTACTATAAAAATTCAGATTTTGCATGTTTCTTCTCTGCTAATAGTGCGCAGAAGCCACAGGTATTAGAAACAAATGAAGCAACAGCTAATGCAAGAATTAACTCACGCTTACCATATATTTTCTTAGTATCGCGTATTGCGCATTACTTAAAAGTTTTACAGCGTGAAAATATTGGTTCAAGTAAACCTCGCCATGAATTAGAGCAGCAGCTTAATGATTGGCTTGGCGCATTAGTAACTAAAATGAACAACCCTGATGAATCTCTTATAGCTACGCATCCACTAAAAGATGCAAAAGTTACTGTAGCAGAGATTCCAGGTAACCCTGGTTACTACAGAGTAAGTACGTACATTGTTCCTCATTTCCAAGTTGAAGGGATTGATGTTCGTTTAGCGCTAGTAGGGCAAATGCCTGGCGAAAAATGAACTGCTACGCCGCCAATGAAACGGATTTAAGTACTATCAAATACGTCAATTTGGTGAGTAGTTGGCTGGTGTACATAAAGGATTAAGACTTATTAGTCTGAAAAGTTGCCCCAAGTTGGTTGCATCCAACTTGGGACATATTCCCCAGTGGCATGAAGCAGAGGGCTTTTTGGGGGGCATAAATATTACTGTTTATGCCAATGCCAACTAACAGGAAACACTTCATTCTAAAAGGAGAATAATGAAATGGCAATTCCAGCGTACATGTGGTTAAAGGACGACCAAGGTAATGACATCAAAGGTTCTGTAACTGTTGCAGAGCGTGAAGGTTCAATTGAGATCCTACACTTTGATCATGAACTTCGTATTCCTACGGATAACGATACAGGTGAACTTACAGGTACTCGTAAGCATGAACCTTTTGTAATTACAAAAGCTGTTGATGCGGCTACGCCGTACTTGTACAAGGCGTGTTCAAACGGTCAAACACTTAAGCAATTAGAGCTTAAATGGTACCGTATTGATGACACAGGGACTGAGCGTGAATATTTCTGCCACAAGTTGGAAGATGTAAAAATCACTTCGATCTCACCAACAATGCATAACGTTAAAGACTTAGACAAGGAGCGTTACCCGCACCTTGAAACAGTTTGTCTACGTTACAAACGCATTACTTGGACTTACTTAGATGGCAACATCGAGTTCTCTGACTCTTGGACTGAAGGTCGTTAATTAGTCAGTAATTTTGAAGGATATGCGCAAGCATATCCTTTTATTGAGATCTAAATATGGCGTTATTCGATTTTTTAACTCAACCAGTTACACGTAATGGTCATCATGGTTTTCAAACTGATGAGCAAGTCAGTGTTTGCAAACATTTAAATGAGCTTTTAAATGCAAGAAGAGGAGTGCTGAAGCACTTGTCTGACTATGGTCTGCCCGATGTAGAGGATATTTATGAGGGGTTACCATACTCGCAACACACGTTAGCGCTTGAGGTTAAAAAATTGATAGAAAAGTACGAACCTCGCGTACGGTATGCAAATGTAACACCTGTAGAAATTAAAGAAGATAATTGTGTAATAAGGCTAGATATTCAAGCTTTTTTAACGAGCGGGCAAAGTATCAAGTTAAATACTCGGTTTGAATCTGGTGGTAAAGCAGACGTTATACAACATGCAAAAAACACTAACTAATTTTATTTAAAGGATTGATGAATGCAGCAATATTTTGATGCTCAAATGCGCTTGTTAACCCAAGCTGGTAAGCAGTTTGCTCAGTTTTATCCCGAGCATGCAGGAATGCTTAACATTGATGCATTAAAAGATAGAGACCCTCATATTGAGCGCTTATTAGAAGGTGTAGCGTATTTAACTGCCCATACTCAAAAGCGTTTAGATGAGTCAGTACCTGAAGTTTCAGAGCAAGTGCTGCGTCAACTGTGTCCAATACTCCTAAGTTATTATCCTTCTAGTACTGTGGTTCAATTTAAGCCTAAATTGGCTATGCAAAAAACACATTCTATTTCAAAAGGTCTACAGCTTAATCCGCCTAAAGCAAAGGCCGATAATAAAAAAATAATTTTTAGCACAACACACGGTTTAGACGTTGTTCCTTTAGATGTTGAGCATGTTAGATACCAAGAGTCGCACTTAGGTGCAGAGCTACGAATAGGGCTTAAGTTTATATGCCAAGGTGAACGCAGTAATTTTGATTTATCTAAACTAAACTTTTATTTACGTGGTGATACACCATTGTGCAGTGCTTTATTCCAATTATTGAAAACACCTAATAAACAAGCAGAACTTGATTTTGGTGCTAACCATTTTGAGTTCAATAAAAAGTTAAAAGCAAAAGGTTGCAGCGCTACTTATTTAGATATAGATGGCGCTTTACTGCCTAGTGCGGCTAAAAGCCATCCAGGATATGCATTATTACTTGATTATTTTAATGCAAAAGATAGGTTTTATTTTTTAACATTTGATGGTTTAAAAGACGAAGAGTTTCCTGAGCATATTGACCGTTTTGAAATCGTATTTAGGGGTGATAATAAATTACCGCCAGGTCATCAGTTAAGCAAAGAGAACATTTTAATCAATTGCGTGCCAGCAGTTAATTTATTTAGCCAAGCAGCAGAGCCAATTAAAATAGAGCCAAACAGAACTGACTATATGATAAGTGCAGATCAGGCACGTTATGATCATGTTTTTAGTTATACGGTAGATGCAGTTGCAGGTCGAAACTCTATAACGGGACAATCGTATGATTACACTCCCCGTTATCAAAGCGTATTTGAAGATGAAAAAAAGCTATTTACTGTGCTCACAAAAGACGTAGGTGCAGCAGCCCCGACTCATTATTTACAACTTCCTTTTAATTTAGAAGATGAAAAAGAAACTCTATCAGTTGATTTAACCTCTTTTAATGCAGGTTGGCCTCGTCAACTTTTGCAAGAGGGAGACTTGAACGAAGGCGGAAAAGATATGCCGAGCATCGTTGAGGTTAAAAATGTTATACGCCCAACTAATTATTTAGCATGTCCAAGTCAGCCAAAACACTGGCAGCTTATTAGCTTATTAAATGTAAAGTTTTCACAAATTACGCAAGTTACAGAACTAAAAAGATTACTAGTGTTATTTGATTGGTCTAATAAAGCCGAGAATCGATTACGAATTGAAAGCATTTTAAAAATAACAGCAACGCCGATCAGCCAAATTAAACGTGGAATATTTATCAAAGGTGTTGATGTACTTATTGATATTGATGAAAGTAAATTTGTTGGTGATGCTGATTTATTTCATTTTTGTAATGTATTACATGAATTCTTTTTAATGTATGCCCCTATAAATGAAAGCGTACAAACGCGTGTTAATGCAATTCCTAGTTATAAATCGTGGAGTTGGGATATTGAACCGGGTAAGAGTTATCAGCTATGAGTTATGCTGATAAAAATCATGCGCACCCTATTTGGTCTAAGTTACCCGCGCCAATAGAGCTACTTATTGAGCAGCCTTGGCGGTTTAACTTATTTAAAGCGATGAGCTTAATAGAAAAACATTGGGCCGCACCTCAAGAGCTAGAGCAAGGGATTAGTAACAGAGTTGTTTTTAAACCTTTTAAAGAGCTTGGTTTTCCTGCTACTGATGTACGCGAATGTGTATTAGAGAATGATGGCAGAGGAAGGTTAAGCTTATCGACTTCTTTTTTAGGTTTGTATGGTGTAGATGCACCCATGCCACACTATGTATTAGAGCAAGCAGCAAGTGATGAGCAAAGCGGTGACCGCGTTCGTCAGTTTTTAGATATATTTAATCATGTACTTTATTGCCAACTTTTTCAGGCCTGGAAAAAGTCGCAAATTAATATAGCAGGTAGAGGCGCGAGCCAATTTGATGGGTTAGTTGAATCTATTTTACTGGGAAAAACTGATCAAAAAATTCAGTGTGGTATTGCAAGTTTAAAGCAAACTAGCGCTGCTGGCTTAGCGCAGCTTCTTAAACATAGTTTAAATATAGACACGCTAAAAGTTGACGACACACGAGCAAATTGGCAAAAAATAGATACACCAAGTTCAATCGGCGAAGAAAACCAAATGGTTTTAGGCAGCTCTGCAGTACTTGGAACGAAGGTATTAGTTAGCGGAAGTATTTTAACAATAGATATAGGTCCAGTTAATAGTGATACAGCCATGAGTTTAACGCCAAGAAGCGAAGAAGGTATAAAAATGGCTGCACTTCTGACTGCGCATTTACCAAGTAATGTAGAGTGGGTTTGCCAAATAAAAGTAGCTAATGAGGCTGTTGCCGAACAAGCTTTAGGTCAGCAACCGCTAGTACTTGGACATAATTCATATTTAGGGGCCGCAGCTGCAAATACAACAACACATAGCTACAGCCATCAACAGTATAAACACTAAGGAATTAAGGATAAAAAAATGGATGCTAAAGGCATAAAACAACTCATAGATAAATTAAATGGCCACACCGCAACAGCACTTGAATCAGCAGCTGGGTTTGCGAGTAGTCGTAGTCATTTTGAAGTGCTTCCTGAGCATTTACTTATTAAGTTAATGGAAGAAGGAAGTAATGGTGACCTTGAGCACATTTTTCATTTCTTTAATATTAATCAAGACAAAGTATGGCATGAGCTATTAGACTTTTTAAATAGACAACCTGCCGGTAATCAAAGTAAGCCTACATTTTCTCGTCGTTTATACGAATGGCTAGAGCGTGCATGGTTAAGTGCTAATGTTCAGCATAAAAGTGATTTTATAACAGGTGCTGCGCTTATTGATTCATTAACAGAGTTATTACCTTACAGCCCTGTACTTCAATTACCTGCTTTACTAGATAAAATAGATTCACGCTTTTTAGCTGAAAATTTAGATAAAATTTGTCAGCAATCTTCAGAGCGTTTAAACCCAGTAGCTAAATCAAAGTCTGCAAATCAAACAGATTCATCGCACGGTACAGCTGCGCTTGATGAGTACTGTGAAGATTTAACTGAAAAAGCAAAACAGGGTAAAATTGATCCTGTGTTGGGTCGTAATGACGAAATTAGAATGATGGTTGATGTGTTATGCCGTCGAAGAAAAAATAACCCTATTTTAGTGGGTGACCCAGGTGTAGGTAAAACAGCAGTCGTTGAAGGTTTTGCCCAGCGCATAATTGATGGTCAAGTACCAAGTGATTTACAAGGCGTACGCTTATTGGTGCTTGATATGGGGTTATTGCAAGCAGGTGCCGGCGTTAAAGGTGAATTTGAGCGCCGCTTAAAAACGGTGATCGACGAAGTTAAAAATTCAACTACGCCAATAATTATGTTTATTGATGAAGCGCACACTTTAATTGGTGCCGGTGGCGATGCGGGCATGAGTGATGCAGCAAATTTATTAAAGCCAGCATTAGCACGCGGAGAATTAAGAACCGTTGCTGCTACAACATGGAGCGAGTATAAAAAGTATTTTGAACGTGATGCTGCTCTAGAGCGCCGTTTTCAGCTTATTAAAGTGGATGAGCCAACAGAGCAAGCGGCTCAATTAATGCTTGCGGGCTTAAAAGATAAATATCAAGAGCATCATAATATTCAAATTACGGATGACGCTATAGAAGCTGCTGTCGTTTTATCGTCGCGCTATATAACAGGTCGCCAATTACCAGACAAAGCTATTGATGTATTAGACACCGCAGCGGCAAGAGTACGTATGTCGTTTGCTACAGACCCAGCTGCCATTGAGTCTGAGCGTGAGCACATTAATTACTTAGAAACCAGAATCAATAGTCTCAATGTAGAGCTAGGACAAGGTTTAGTCGTTGATAAAGATAAGCTTACCCATTTAGTTGAAGAGCTGGTTATTGCACAAAATAAATTGGCGCAACTTACTCACTCGCGTGAATCTCAAATTTCGACTTTGAGTCAAATTAACGAGATAAAGCAGGCAACTGATCAAGAGCTTGATAGCGAATCATTACTGACACTTCGCCAATCACTAAAAGAGCAAAATACACAAGACAACGGCTTATTTAGTGAAGTAGACGCCGATGCTGTTGCGCAAATTATTTCACAGTGGACCGGTGTGCCAGTAGGGGCAATGGTAAAAGATCAGATTAGTAATTTAATTAATCTTGAAGCCACAATTAGCCAAGAAGTTATAGGGCAGCAGGCAGGACTCGCTAAAATAGCGCAAACACTAAGAGTGAGTAAAGCCGGCGTAAGCAACGATGAAGGCCCGCTAGGCGTATTTTTACTAGCTGGTCCATCGGGCGTGGGTAAAACAGAAACGGCGCGTTGTTTAGCAAAACAGTTATTTGGTGGTGATAAATTTTTAACCACTATTAATATGAGTGAATATCAAGAGTCGCACACCGTATCGCAACTTAAAGGTTCACCACCAGGGTATGTTGGTTATGGTGAAGGTGGTGTTTTAACCGAAGCGGTAAGACAGCGCCCATATTCAGTGATTTTGCTTGATGAAGTTGAAAAAGCACACAAAGATGTAATGAACATGTTTTATCAAGTGTTTGAGCGTGGCACCATGCGTGACGGTGAAGGACGTGAAATAGACTTTAAAAATACTGTAATTATCATGACATCTAATTTAGGATCGGCAGAGTTAATCGATGCATGTACACCGCCTACAGTTATAGACCTAAGTCCTCAAGATGATCAGGAAGAACAAGTACAGCAAAGCGATCAAGAAGCAGCTATTAACGAAGCGCTAAATCCAACGCAAGCACCTATTAATGAAGACGGAACGCCTTGGAAAGTACCATCAATCGCTGCGCTGACAGATTTAATTAAGCCGCAGTTACTTGCTTTTTTTGCACCTGCTTTACTTGCCCGTATGCAAGTTATACCTTACTTAGCGCTTGATTCAGAAGCACTGCAGTCTATCGTTAGCTTGAAACTTGAAGCCATTGCCACACGTTTACACGAAAACCACAAAATGCAGCTACGAGTAGATGCCAGTGTTTTAGAAAAACTGACTACTCAGTGTACGCTTTCAGATAGTGGTGCACGTATGGTAAATGCAGTTATAGAACAGCAAATACTTCCTGGTATCGCTAAATCAATTTTAGAGTTTATGGCAGAAGAAGACATGCCTGATATTTTAACGCTGGCTGTTGACGAACAAGACGAAATTACAGCGACATTTGCAGATAACGCTTAAATAAAAGGATGTAAAAATGGGATTCATGGACATATTTAACGAACTCAAGGCCAATAAAAGTCACTTTAGTGTTGCTATACAGGGCATGCCTGACGGAATGGTCTATGTAACTGACTTTGAGTCTAGGGACGATCGTTTATGTGAAGACTATGAATTTAAAATCCAAGTATTGAGCCCTGAACATTTAACATCTCAGATGTTAATAAGCAAAGATATTTCGTTGTCACTTGTGTGGTCAATGTTAGATCGCACTATTTCAGGGTTAATTAGCGGTTTTACAGCGCATGGTCAAAGTCATCAGGGGTATCACTATACTTTGATCATGAGCTCTCATTTAACATTACTTAAGCATCAGCACTCTAACCGTGTATTTACTGCTATGGATGCAGGTAAAATTATTTCGAGTGTGTTTGAAAAAGCAGGTTTTCCCGCGCAAAAGTTAAATGTACAAGCAAGCTCAACCATGCTCGATATGACCGTGCAATACAACGAAACTGATTACGAATTTGTAACACGCTTAATGCGTAAGCACGGTTTTGTGTACAGCTTTGTAGAGCAAACGGGTGGTGAATGTACATTGTATATTTGCAATGATTCAAATGGTATAGCGCAAGAGTTTGATGAAATAAACCTAAGCTATGTACCGCCATCTGGGCAAGTAAGAACGAGTGAGTCAATTTTTGCTATAAGCAGGCAGGCCCAATTATTTCCGCAAAGTACACACTTGGATGATTACAACTACCAAGCTCCGGGTAATTTGCAAGTTTCAAAAAATAACAGTGCGTCAGTTATTGGTTTTGGTGAAGATAGTCATTACGGTGATAATTACGGGCAATCAAACGAAGGGCAAGACTTAGCAACTATCAGGCAGCAAGCGTTTGATTGTCAACGTGAGCAAATAATAATAGATACAGACTGTAGGGCACTTCGTCCTGGTATGCGTTTAAATATTTATGACCACCCAGAGCATGATGGTCAGTATTTAGTGACGCGTGTAGAGCACAAAGGTAGCCAAAGTGCCTCGGTTGAATACGGCTCTAATGTAAAGGGCTTAACGTATAAAAACCAAGCTTATTTAATTAGTGTTAACCAGCCTTATAAAGCCCCCTTAATGCCAGCGAGACGTGTATTTGCTACGTTTAATGCATTAATTGAGCAAGAAATTGATGACAAAGGTAACTACGTAGTAAAACTACCTTTTAATCAAGATGGAGAAGGTCAAGAAAGCCGTCCTACACGTTTAATGCAACCTTACGGCGGCAGTGGGCACGGTATGCATTTTCCACTAACACAAGGTACAGAGGTACTCGTGTGTGGTGAAAATGGTGATTTAGACAGGCCTATCATTTTAGGTGCCCTTTATAATGAAAATGCGCCAAACCCTGTTACAAGCGAAAACCCAACTGAAAATAAATTAGTAACTAAAGCTGGGCACAGCTTTGTAATGGATGACAAAAAAGGCGAAGAAAAAATAAGCCTTGCCAATAAAAATAATAAAAACCAATTAATACTCGATGCAACAAATGGTGCGCACCAGGCAATGTTAAAGTCTGTTGATGGTGATGTTAAAATTTCAGCGAAAGAAAACCTACAGTTTATTGCCGAGAACGACGCAAATTTTACAGTCGCTAATAATTTTACAACCCGAGTAGAAAACAATCTGCAAATTCAAACCCGCGAGGGAGATATTACAGTTACCTCGGCTGCGGATTTAACTCTAAACTCAGCCTCAAATAGTCGTATTCAAGCGACTGACGGTAACTTAGAGCTCACAGCAACTGATGAGCTTAAAATGCAAGCACGACAAGATATTAGCGTTTACTCGGTAGACGGCAACCTTGAGCTACAAGCACCTCAAGGTGATTTAGAACTAAATAGCGGTAAAAATATTACTATAAAAGCAAATGGGCAAGGCTCAATTCAGTTAAGCCAAGGTGGTGCAAGTATAGAAATTGATGCTGCGGGTAACCTTACAATTGATGCCACTAATATAACGTTAAGTGCCACTAATATAGCAATTAAAGGCAGTGCAATTAGTAACAACTAAGTTAAAGGAGTAATTTAATGAACGCTAAAGTTAAAAGTATATTTAATCACGATCAGCAACTTGCACCTGTAAGTAAAGTTGATGAATTTGGCCGAGTTAAAGGCGTTACAATAAATAACGACGAACAGAGTGTTGTAGCACAAGCGGCGCACATAACACCATGCCAAGTGGGCGACACAGTACTGCTTACCCATACCGCACAAGGCTTTATAGTAACAGGGTTACTTGCAAGTGAAGATCAAGCGCCCGCTGCACTCATTAAAAATAGTCAAGGCCACATAACTATTGAAGCGCAGCAAAGTATTAGCCTCCAAACCGCTAAAGGGACTATAGAAGTATTTGCCGACGGGACGATAGTGCTCGAAGGGCGAGATATAACAGCCAATAGCGAGCAAGATCTTACCTTGGCTGGCTGGCCAATTAGGCTTAATTAATACTATGTTTGTTCAAGTCGCTAAGGTTAAGCAGCATCAGCAGCGCTTAACTACTTTATTAAAACACAAACAAAAGCTGCAAACGCAAGGCGTTTACCCGCTTGCGCGACTCAATGTAATTGAAAGCCAATTACTAAATCATTTATACACACTCAGCGATTTAAAAAGTGATGCACCCACAGATTACTTTGCAGGTAAAAATTTAACACAAGTAAGCCATTTAGCGCTTGATGAATTTATTACCTTTGCGACAGAAAACCCTGAGCACCACAGTATCTACACGCTATTGCTACAAAGTCTTAATTTAAAAAGTGAACTTAACAGCGCCGAAACTTTTTTAGCTTTAAAGTCGGACAAACATTTAAGTTATTACAGTGTATTACAGCACTTACTTGATTATTGGCAGTTAGACGATAATAAAGCACTGCGCAATAGTGTACTCAACGAAAAAGAAGAGCTTGATAGTAACGCAATTACTTTACTTTTTTCACAGCACTTAAGCGAAACAGAGCTTACCAATGCAATGTTACATGCTAACTTTGATATTGCTTACGCAGCACTTGTAAATGCCTACTGTAATAACGCAGAAAACGTATCAGACATGCTGTTTAAAGTATTTGCTAAAACAAATGATGACAATAAAAAAGCAAAATTGCTTGCTTTAGCTGGGCTTACTAATGATCTGCGTTGGGATGAACCTTGCCTTCTATTTTGTAAAGCTAACCCCGGGCTTTGCCAGCATGTACTAAGCCACTTTGTATACAAACGCACACTGCCTTTATTTATTAATTTAATGGCGCATGGGGTAACGCAAAAACCAGCATATGCAGCATGGCTAACAATAACTGATAAGCCGCTTGCCCAAGCTGACAAAGTGACTGTAGTGGAATCAAATAACGAAAAAAACGTACATAGCGGCATAAACCTTGACGATGCAGAGCATGCAAGACAAGCGTTTGCATTAATGCCCGGGGATCAATTATTAAACGGTGTTAGCTTTGTGCACAGTAATGTAAAACAAAAACTAAAAATGCTTGCAGGAGAAGTTGTGCAACGTGTAATAGCACCGCATTATCCACTGCAAAAAGCCTGTGCGTTATACCATTTATTAGTGAGCGCTAAGCAATGGCAAAGTGTGATAGCGGAGAGCCCAAGTGCTGAATAATTTTTCTCCTTGGCAGGCCAGTTTTTTTGATGGTTGGTTGAGTGATCGTACGCTGGCTAAAGTGGTTGTCGTAAAACAAAACTTTGAGTTTGACGAAAAGGGCAATGTAACACCAAACGAGCCTGGACCCGATATTGTTGTAGCGGATGACTACGTTGGTGACCCCGCACATTCTCCACTGAGTGAAGTAAACGAACAACTTGCTTTTAAGCATGGATTTGAAGTGTATGGCGACTTTACAGCTTACCCACCTAAAGCCAAACAAGCGCGAGTAATTGAAGTAGAGCTTGGCCTTTATAATAAAACGCAGCCACTATTTAAAAAGCGTTTACGTGTAACCGGCGCACGTTTTTGGAAGCGCTCTTTGCTAGGGCCAGTCGCAACTGATCCTAATATTATTGAACCTACACCTATCAATTACAGCAATGCCTTTGGTGGAAAAAACCTGAATGACGAAACCGATTACCTGCTAGAAAACCCAATAGGAAAAGGTTTTAAGCTTAAAAATAAACAGGCAATAGGGCAGCAACTACCCTCTATTGAGTATGCAAACGAGCTTCTGCGAAAGCCGAGTCATACTACGCCAGTAGCTGGTTTTTCAGCTATACCATCACATTGGTCACCACGTATAGAGCTTATGCCCGACATTGATAAAAAAGCACTAATGGCAGGTAATTACCCATTTAAAACAATGCTTGATGAACATTTTAATAATGTGGCACCTTTAGATCAGCGTATAAAAAATGAGTTTACAGCAGGGTGGGCGTTTTCGCTTTCTGGACTGTACCCGTTACAAAACTATGGTCAGCACCAGCGAGTAGAGCTTCCATTTGACGAGCCAATAGTTCAGCTAGTTAACACATTAAACAGACATACAATTAATATGCGCTGCGACACCTTAATTATTGATTCTGACGCGCAAAGTTTTTCTTTATTATGGCGCGGGAGCATTGATGCTATGCACGTAGGCGCAAATAGTCAGTTAGTCGTGGCAAAAAAGGAAGCTAACAATGAAGTTTGATGTACTTTGCCACATAAATGCCACAGGGTGTACACCAAGCAGCCTATATACCGCTGTTGCAAACCAAATGTTATTTTCTAAACCGAGTAAAGCATTAATACGTTGCGATATAAGCTTAGATGCCCCCTACATAATGGTAGAAATAGAAGAGCTTGCCCAACTAGACAGGCAAACTAAATGCTTACTACTACTAAGCCAGCTTATCGAAAACCTTGATATTGCAACCCTTAGAAAAACATCTCGTATAAGTCAAATAATGTTTGTATTACCACAGGATGAGTTAAAAAACCCAGTAATAAGTGACGATACCGTCAATGAGCTTTTAGCTGAGGTGATCTCTCAGCAAATACCTGATTTTATACAAACAACAACTATCGATTTTAAAAATATAGCCCCAGATACGTTAATAATTGCAGTAGATTCGTGTGTTAGTTACCAGTATGTGAGCGAGCAAGCAAAAAATAACGATGTGCAAGTGCTAAATGGCCCTCCGGGTATAATTAATGGAGAAGGTGGATGTGCATTACTTATACATGGTCAAGGTGGGCTAGAAGCACAGCTTTTTAATGGCGAGTTAAAAGAACAGCTTAACCAAGCACAAGCGTGTGTTAATGATACTTACCTCTTTGCAGGTAAGCAGTCGTTAGCATGGCAAAAAAAATGGTTTGCTAATACACAAGCATTGTATAGCCCAGAAGACGAATTAATAGAGCTTGCCGACTTAAATAATACTATTGGCTATCAAGGCGTTGCAAACGACCTAACTGGTTTAGTGCTTGCAAACAGTTATTTAAATAACCCATTAAGTGAAGGGTTAAATCATGTGTTTTTATTATTTAATTCACCCAATGAGCAATTAATAAAAATTTCAAGGAGTGAAAATTCATGACATACATTAATGCAGCCGCAGGTAAACAAACAGGCAGTGTGCAATACGATATAGACGCGCTAACCGCCGATGTTCGCTCAGGTGGGTCATTAACATGGCGACACAATAACCCAACGCTATTAGCCCTCAATAATAGTGCAAGAGGTAACGGCGCGTTAGGTAAAGCCAGTAATGTTGCTATATTTGAAGACAGAGATGCCGGTGAAGCTGCTTTTTTAGATGAAATAGCACGCCCAAAATACCGCGATAAAACACTAGGCGAAATGGTTAATACCTTCATACCCGACTATATAATTCCGCCACCACAATGGGATGATGAAAAAAACGAGGCCATCTTGCCGTGGAACGAACCACAAACAGATATGGATGTTAATAAACCGATTACCAATGCCCAAGCATTTTTAGACTTAGTGTCGAGTCACTTAGGGTGGCAAGCCGGCAGTCAAGAGCAGTTAACCAAAGATGCGCAATCGCAAGCA
Source organism: Pseudoalteromonas sp. SR45-5 (assembly GCF_014163565.1). Classification (NCBI taxonomy): domain Bacteria; kingdom Pseudomonadati; phylum Pseudomonadota; class Gammaproteobacteria; order Alteromonadales; family Pseudoalteromonadaceae; genus Pseudoalteromonas; species Pseudoalteromonas sp. SR45-5. The sequence goes on from NZ_JACJDN010000002.1 coordinate 23,515, forward strand.
GGGCAAGTAGCCACAGTATCAGGGCAAAATGTACTCATAAATGGCCGTACCGCGGTACACAAAAAAAGCGGCGGTAAGTTAAGTACCATAGATGTATGTTTAACCACAGTAGGGCCAAGTGTAATCCCTATTCCATACGCAAATATGGCTGCGGCCAGCGATGTAGCAAGTGTTGCTGGGTCAGTAAAAATTAACGGAAATGGCGCGGCTAATATCAAAAGTAACTTTTCAAAGAGTAAAGGCGACAAGCCGGGTAACAAAAAAGGCATAGTAAGCGGCACTAACGATGGAAAAGCCGAATTTATTATGGGCTCATTTAACGTACTTATTGAAGGTAAACCCGCAGTGCGCCAAGGCGATCCAATGATTTCAAACTCAAAAAACACCCCGCCTATGCCTCTCGCGCAATCAGGTGGCGCGTCACCTAGAGGGTTAAGTGTCGAAATGAGAGATTCAGATACACAAAGTGAAGACCCAGCAGAGGCCGCTTTTATCGTAGAGACAGACGCTAATAATAATTTAATTGGTCAAGGGAAGTTTACCGTCACTCAAGGTGCATTCAAGAATAACCAAGTTTTTGATGAGGGAGTTTAAATGACTACACAATATATATACGCCCCTAGGATTGTTGATGAAGCGAAAGACTGTAGTTTAAATCTTATTTTACATAGTTTTTCTGGACCGGAGCTTTGCATACCATTTGGTAAAGCAGCAAAAAAGTTAAAGTCGCAAGATTTAGCTGAAGATCAAAAGCCGACATTTATAACCGTTACGCCACTAGTATTTAAAGACTATACACTTGATAAAACTAAAGCGGGCGCACCCGAATTCATCCCTATGGATAAATTTAGACCAACACCTGAGGATGATGCTGCATATGGTTATTATTACATATATATTAATGGTTTTTTATGGCGAGAGATTGCAGCGTTAGCTGATAAGCAATTGAGTGATGTGGATTTATCCCTACATCATAGCCAAGACCTAAGACCGCATAGTAGTGTTTTTAATCAAGATATTTTACTACCGCGTAAAATAATTGAACTGTTTGGTTCGCCAAGTACAGCCCAAGTGCCTAATATTCAAATTGCTTTTTCACGAGTACAGTGGTCGTGGGAATATATTACTGCATTAGGAGGAATGTATGAAAGCGACTTACGTCTCAGTAAAAAGCCTTTATTGAGCAAGTGTGATGATACTCAAACAGCTAGTCGCTACCGTACTGAACGAATGCAATCTTTAGATTTTAATGATGCTCCTAATTGGGGTTCGATTAAAAATATGGACGTTTTGGCTGGTAAAGTAAGTGTGCTCGTCCATGATATTTTGGGTATAGCACAAGTACAAAAATTAACAGCTGACTATTACTCTCAAATGCTGAAAAACCACCAATCAGAACTTGAATCGAATGGTTATTATAAGTCGGCAATGCTGGCTCATCAGCTGTATTTTAATGAAACTTTGTGGCAAAAACAGGCGCTCAGCACACCTAAAACGTCGCATAAAGCTTTTGTAAAAGAAGACCCACAAAGCAGTAATACACGAAAAGCCGCAGGCGAAGTTTCAGAGCAAGAACTAGAAAAGTATTTGCTAGGGACCAACCCCTCTTTAGTAATTGATGCCGTTGAAGGTTATTTAGATGCTCGAGAAAAGCTCTACGATTTATATTATTTAGACTGCCAAGATTTAGAGCTAACTTTAAGTGAGATTAGCGACCAAATTAATGTTCAACCACCGGCAGAGTGGGAGTGCCTAGCCAAGGATTTAACAACGGGCGGTGTTCTTACTTACGGTTTGGCGTTCGAATTTATATGTGAGCAATTAATAACACTAATCTTACCTAAAACCACACTGTCTGCGTATTTGCCAGGACTATGCGATAAAGAAAAAAAAGACAAGTTAATTAATCGATTAGATGAGCAATTTGAAAAGAGTAAAACGTTAGTATTTGAAATAACTCAAACAAACAATAATTGGTTTAGTAAGCAATTTTGTGTACACCCAGAGGCATTTGGAGAAAACCTAGCAAACACTAATTATGATGAGGAATTAATAGCAGACACAGTAGAAGGGTTTAATCCTAAAAAGTTTGATCATGATAAAATTAAAGACGAATTATCACTGCCATTCATCCCAGCCTACTTATCAAGTAAAAGTGTACTTGATGTTGTCTCTAAAGGGCTTAATGAGTGGCTAGGCATGCAAGAGCGAGTCTTTGCTACTTTTACTAAAGAATTAACAGAAAAGGGAATTAAGTATCATCACTTAATTGGCGGCTTTAGCAAATCACGTAACATAGCAGAGTTTAAAAACTTAAAAATATACCCCGCGAATGCAGTGCCTGAAGGGCGCTTTGCTTTGAATATGGATATTGTTAGCCACCCTTTATTAAATGATTTGAAAACTAGAAAACAACGTAGCGCATTTAGAAATATTATCAAAGCTATTGAAGAAAAGGGAAAAATCACCTCTACTAATACAAATCAAGTAATAACAGTTGCTAAAGCATTAAAGCAACCCCTTTTTTCAAATGGGATTAATGAAAGTAATCGCAAGCTATTTAAGCAAACCATCGCTTTAGTTACGCAAATGGCAAAAATGGTTTTGGAGCAAAAGAACTTTGCGGCACTCATGTCAGGTAGTCAATCTTATGTACTAACATTGCCTGAAAATGACATTCCCGCCAAAGTATTATTCGACAGCCCCGCGAGAAGTCTTGGTGATGAGTTCCACCATCGTGGCTTAGATAAAAATATGCTTAAACGCATAACACTTTCAGCAGGGCGTTTTGTGTCTATCCCTTTACTATTTTTGACCGGTTATAGCAGTTATGTTGCGTACAATGATTATGAAAAAGAGTTTAAAAAAGGCGATCTTTATGAGGGAGCTAAAAATGTAGCCCTAATTGGAGCTAGCTTAGCTGCTGTCGGGAGTGTGTGGGAAGCGTATGCAAAAAATATTGATGAAAGACTGCTTACTCGCTCAAGACTTTCATTTCAAATACTTGGCTCGACAGCAAGTATTAATATTCTGAGGAGTTTCGCTGGTATAATGGGAGTTGTAATGGGTGGGATCCAAATCGCTGATGCTTACCAATTAATTATTAAAAGTGATACTGATGCCGGTATTGCTATGTTTGCAGCAGCAGGCTTCAGTATTGGGCTAGGTATACACACTATACTATTTGCAAGTCTTGGCCCTTGGGGGTGGGCATTATTATTAGGCTCTATCGTATTTAGTTTACTTGCAGTGTGGTTAACTGACAGTAAATTAGAAATATGGGCTAAGTTTGGCCCGTTTGCCAAAAATAAGCGAGGCGTATTTGCTGGTGAAGAGGCGGCTATTTACAATACTTTCTCAGATCCAAACCAATATTTTAAATATATCCAAAGCGTATTGTTTTCGCCTAAAGTGACTATTAATGAACCTAGCTTCTTTCAATCCACATCATATTATACTGTGAAAGTTGAATTGCCAATGTTCATAGTGGGTAAATCTGAGTTGCTTTTAGATGTAAAATACTCATGGCGGCATCCAACAACGTTGAATGTTTATAAAAAAGCAACCTGGGTTGAAGGCACTAAAGAGTATTTAGCTGAATTTGATGATAATAGCCTTAGCCTAGATGCTGCAGTTTATGAGTTTGAAATTGAATCACCGAACATTAGTGTGTTTGATGTTGAAATAACATCAACACTTTTATACAACGAAGATTTAACGTTACCGATAGATTTTGATGCGTTTGAAAAGCCAATTGAAAATGCCTCGCCTGAATTAGCAATCGCATAAGGAAAGTAATGCAAAATAATGATTACCTAGCCGTTGATATCATGCCTAAAAAAACGCGATTTAATTGTTTTTTTTACCCTGAGAGATTAAATAGCCTCAAGGATAAATTCAAAGGCTTATGCTATTTATATAATTTACCTGCAAGAAAGCAAAAAGAAATACAAAAACATCCTGAACGATATAAAGTAGAAATGTGCGGAAATAGCCCAATTAGAGTTATATTGTTTGGCCCAATCATAATCGGCTTTGTTTTAAGTTTGTTACTATTACTATCTTGTATTGTGATGACATATTCGGATGAACCTTATCATTGGTGGGTGCCCGCACTTACTTTTTCTTGGAACCTGTTTTTTCTTAACTTATTACCAATAACAGAGAGTTACCTCCCTAAAAAGCAAATATATTTTGACAGAAAAAAACAGTTAGTCGGCTTTACCTATGAGATACCCGGTTGTGAAGAGCGTGATGAGCTGGGTAATTGTTGTTTTAAATGGGCTGATATTGTATGCCATTTAGATATGGTTGCAACACGCCCGGGCGTAATGGGGTTTGTGCCTTTTATTAGTCATATTGATGAGGATAAATACCCCGAGACTAAAATAGCAGTTCAAGTGCCTGATAACTCAAATAACCCAATGAACTGTTATTTATATTGGGAGCGTGTAGTGCGCTTTATGGACAACAGCCAACCACTTCCTGATGTACCTGAGTATGAAAACTACCGACACCTTGATGAAGTAACCGCTGAATTTGATAAGCAAAATGACAGACCCAATAATTTTTGGAGCGACTTTTCGCTTGCTCAACAAGTCGAAATTTGGCAAAAATTTAATAAAGAAGCAGCTCATTTTAATTGGCTCAGAGCGACACCTAACGAAGAAATAATCAAACCTTGGCTGCATTTTAAAGGTGAGCCTGATCGTATCGAAAAACTAACCTGGAAATACAAAGCAAAGCGCTTAGCACTGCAGTTGTTTATGGGAATACCTTAAGTGTTTATAAAAGCCGCTTTATAACTTAAAGGAAGTTTGAGCTTGAGCTATGCATAGTTTGAGTTTGTTAAAGGAGTAATATGCTTAATTATAAGTACTTAGGTGGCCCGCTGGCTAAAAAAACAATTTTTAATAAATATTTTAATGCTAAAACAAGCAAAAGTCTTACAAAGCAATTTGGTGGATTATGTATTCTTTACGATTGGCTATATATCGATAAGTTAGGTCTAAAGGCACAACCCCAGCGCTTTCAAGTCCATTCATGCGGTAATGACCCTATGAGAGCACTTATATTTGGTCCCATGTTTTTGGGTTTTGTTGGGAGTTTGGTTGTTGCTTTAGATATTATACTAATCCCATTTCATGGAGAGGGCGACGCTTTTCATTGGTGGTTACTTTATTTAGTACTCGGCTTTAACCTTACATTTTTAAACCTTCAGCCACTCTGGGATAGGATGGCGCCTCCTAAGTTAGCGTATTTTGACCGTCAAACAGGTAAGGTTGGTTATACCTTTGATATCCCAGATTGTGAAGCGCGAGATGAGTTTGGCAATTGCTGTTTTGATTGGGGAGATATGCAATGCTCATTAATAAACGAAAGCACCTCGCAGTCGGGCTCTCGGGCATTTTTTCCAAAACTCTCCCATATAGACATAGATAAATACCCACAAACAAAAATGACGATTGTCGTGACAGAGTTAGCACAAAACCCAATTTATTGTTTACTTTTTTGGGAGCGTTTAGTTCGCTTTATGGATAACACAAAGCCATTACCTGATATACCTGAATATGAGGGTTACAGGCACCTAGACTCAATTACCGCTGAGTTTGATAAGCACAACAATCGCCCAGAGGTTTACTGGCGTGACATGAGCTTTGCACAACAAACAGAAATTTATGATGAGCTCTATGCTGAGGCATACAAAATAGATTGGTATAACGACGAGCCACACCCTGAAATAACCAAACCATGGCAACGGTGGACTCCTGAGCCTGAGCGAAAACAAACACTTAATTGGAAATACAAAGCGAAACGTTTATTTATGCAATTAACGTGTGGGATACCCTGAGTAATTTATTTAAAAAGATAATTTTATATGGAGTACATTGTTTTTTTATGTACTCAAGTGAACTGTCCACATGTGTATTAAATAAATTTTAGAATCTTTTATTACTTAATTTAGGCCATTCACTATATTAGTGAAAATTTTTATTTAAGAAGCTAAGTACCACTAACCAAAACTATATTTGAAAATTTTTAAAGGAATCAATTAATATGGAAGATAATAATATAGAAGCTAATAAAATGCGCATTGATCTTGATGTGCTACCGGCAGTGTTTGCCATTCAAGGCTTTACAGCTATTTATCATGCAAGTGTAAAGTCAAATCCAAAGGAAAAATTCTGGTCGATGCTTGCTATTGTATTCGGTTGTATTTTCATAGCCTCCGTTTTAACTATTTTTATTGGACCTGACCAATTATATATTCAAGGTGATATGAGCTTATCCGAGTTTTGGCAATTATACCCAGGGCCAATAGCATCAGTTAGCTTTGTACTAATATATGGTTGTATACAAATAGCGTCTCAATTTTCAACAAATTGGAAGTCATATTTTAGTGATATGATAGATGTTTATGTGGATTCTAAAATTATTGATGCCACTGGTTACGAAATAGAAACACTTGAGAATGACAATTTTGTAATTGCTAAAGACCCAGAAGCATTAAATAACTATATAAATAAACTAAGAAGTCAGCTTCAAGAGAATTAAGATATTAAATGAGAAACAAACGACATATATGTCTAGTTTAGTTGTACGAGGGTGAAAACATATCCAAAAGGTAAGGGCGCATCAGTTAGCACGACAGCAATAAACAAGACACCCATCTTAATTTTGCAGTTTAGCAAACGTAGTACTAGGCTTTTGTCAGTATAAAAAACAAGCAGGGTGTCTTATGGCAATTGCAAGAAAGCGTCAAGTAAGTTTGGTTGATACAAAATATTATCATTGTATTTCACGGTGTGTTCGTCGTGCATTTTTATGTGGTGAAGATCACTTTACAGGTAAGTCTTACGAACATCGACGAGGCTGGGTTGAAGATAAGCTAATTGGATTAGCGAAGGTATTTTGTATTGATGTGTGTGCTTATGCCGTAATGAGTAATCATACCCATTTAGTCCTGTATGTTGATGATAAAAAAGCGAATAGGCTAAATGATAAAGCGATTGTTATTCGTTGGCATAAGCTCTGTAAAGGCACTGTACTTACGCAAAAATACATGGAGGGCGAAAAGCTAAGTAAAATAGAACTCATATTTTTTAATCAAACAGTAAAAGAATATCGAGAGCGCCTATCAAGTATTAGCTGGTTTATGCGCTTATTGAATGAAAATATTGCTCGTAGAGCAAATAAAGAAGATAACTGCACTGGCAGGTTTTGGGAGGGGCGCTTTACGTCTCAAGCATTATTAGATGAAGCAGCCCTTGCTGCCTGCATGGCGTATGTCGATTTAAACCCCATTAGAGCCAAAATGGCTAACACCCCAGAGGAGTCAGACCATACCAGCATCAAACAACGCATAACACAGGCAAAAGAAAGCAAGCAACCAAAACAACTCCTGCGTTTTGCAGGTATGCCACGTCAAATTATGCCAAAAGGACTCCCGTTTGAACTTAAATCGTACCTTGAACTTGTTGAATTAACAGGACGTTGTATACGAGAAGGCAAGCGAGGGTATATTGATAGTACACACTTGCCCTTACTCGAAAGAGTGAATATATCCCCCGAAAACTGGTTAAAACTCACCACACAATTTACGCGTGTATTTCATGGTGCAGTAGGCAGGCCAAGTTCACAAGCAAGCTACTGTGAAAATTTAAACAGAAAACGGCGAGCGAACATCAGTAACTGCCAAAAGCTTCTCGCATAAACTTAGACTGCTAGGTGAAATTATTCATTAATAAATCACAACTGCATCATGCAGTTATTTTCGTGCATGTAATTTAGGTTTAACAGCGGTCATGTTTTATTTAATGGGTTAAATGAAAAGAATCGATTAAGAAAGGTAAATTTTTAAGCTAAAAAGTAGATTTTATGGCACAGTTTGGCTTGTAAAATTAGAGTGGCTGTCTAGTTTAGTTAATAACTTTAAAAATTTAAAAATGGTAGAAGGTACTGTTAATGCAAGCTTTGGAAAGCAAATAGATCTTGAAGCATCTAGATTAGGATTGAAAAATGGTGATATTGTATCTGGCTTTATAAAAAAACTTGAATGAGAGAAGAGGGTATATTATGGATTGGAAAGAAAAGTTTCACATCGTTATTTCTTCGGATGAAATAAATGATGAAATTGAAGCTGACTTTTATTTAAAAGATGCTGGTGCTAAGAATGATTTTTTAGAAAAGATAAAATTAGAATATCCATTTGTAACTGATGACTATATTAATTTTTTGAGAATGACTGATGGCGCAGATATCGCTCAATGCAGGTTTTTAGAAACAAATAATTTCGACAATTTTGCAAGCCAGTATGGCCAAACTTATTCAAATAAAACTTGGATGCCATTTGGCTTTGAAGCTGGTGGAGATCCTTTATTACTTCACTTTAGTGGTAAGGTTGCCATGGGTGATGGGAAAGCAAATCATGAAAATGTTGTTTTTTTAGCTAATAATTTTTCAGACTTTTTAAACAATGTGCTAATGGGGCCAAAGTACGCTTCAATCTTTCGGATTAAAGAAGACAATTTTAGCGAATTCTACCAAAATGAGCTTGAAGATGATCCTTGGTTAGCTTTTCTTGTTAAAAGAAACTGGGTTGAAATAAAAAAGCAATAGAGTAATTAAACAAAATAACAAAGACACCCACTTTAACTAGTGGGTGTTAATTTACTACTAACACGTTGTACTTAAAAGATATAACACTAAAGAAAAGGACTCTTCGATGCCAGCCATGAAATTAATCCAATCTTTAGGGATTGGCAGCGCAAATAAGCCAGGCGATATAAAGGCAGTACAAAATGCCTTAAATTCACTTCTTTCCCTCATAGCGCCCACTAGAAAACTTACTGTAGACGGTCGTTTAGGCTCACGCCCTGAAAACTCTAAAACAGTAGCGGCTATTAAGTTGTTTCAAAGCAAAGTGGTAAACATGGTACGCCCAGATGGAAAAATAGATCCAAATGGACGCACCCATAGAAAAATTAACGAAAAGCTTATAACCCTTGTAGTTAAAAATAACTTTAAGCTACCAGTTGCCTCTACAGATGTTAAAAAGCTATCAGAATCGGATTATCAAGATATTGCAAAGGAACTAGGATGTAAAGTTGCAGCTATTAAAGCTGTCGCCGATGTTGAATCTTCTGGTGATGCATTTTTTTCCAATGGTAAACCAAAGATCTTATATGAAGCACATATATTTTCTCGCTATACAAATCATATATATGATCAGAGTCATCCATCTATATCTAGCAGACACTGGAATCGTAGTTTATACATAGGTGGTACAAGAGAATACACAAGACTAGAAGAGGCTATGACTCTAAATTCAACAGAGGCATTAAAATCAGCTTCTTGGGGGCGTTTTCAAATTATGGGCTTTAACTATCGTGCATCAGGGTTTTCTAATGTTGAGGAGTTTGTACGAACAATGTTTAGCTCTGAAAGAAAGCAACTTGATGCGTTTGTTAACTTTGTGAAACATAAAGGCCTAGAGAAACACCTGCTCACGCTAAATTGGGCTGCATTTGCCAAAGGCTATAATGGGTCAAAATATGCGGAGAACCAATACGATATTAAACTGCAAAAGGCATTTGAAAAATATGATAAAAAATAACCGTTTTCAGGCTTTATTTATTCTTCCGCTATTTTTTGTTGCATCATGTAATGCAACTCAAAGTGAGGCTGAGATTATATTTAAGTGTCAAGCTGATGCACCTAAGCCAGTCGAAATTGTTGTTAGTGAAGTGAATGGAACATTTAAATTGGAGGCGTTTAATGTTGATGGAAGAAACCTCATCAATTCCATTTCACTCAGTGATATAAGTAAGTCCAGTTATCACCGCTCTTTAGTTACAGAGCATAGTATGACTTTTACGCAAGCTAATGGTGACGTCGTAGTAAGTGATTACTACAGTGAAGAGTTTGATACGGTTACAGAGGAAAAATCAGTCACCATACAAAAAAATGGCAAAAAAGAATATTGGACTTGTGATGATTCAAGTTTTAGCAAGCTATCTGCTATTGATGATTTTTAAAGTGCATCGTAACTATTCAGCCCTACCTTTAGAATAAATAACATGATACCCACTTTAAATAGTGGGTGTTAATTGGCAGAATAAACTAGATGGCAGAATAAACTAGACAATCATCTTAATTTTGAAGTTTGGCCGATACAAAATATTACCACTGTATCTCGCGTTGTGTTCGGCGTGCTTTTTTGTGCGGTGAAGAGCATTTTACAGTTCAATCTTATGAACATCGACGAGGCTGGGTTGAAGATAAGCTGCTTGAGTTAGCCGAGATATTTTGTATTGATGTGTGCCCTTATGCTGTTATTAGTAACCATACTCACTTGGTTCTGTATGTAGATGACAAAAAAGCTGAATGATAAAGTGACCATTATTCGTTGGCATAAACTGTGTATAGGTACTGTACTTACACAGAAATATATACAGGGCGAAAGCTACTCGCATAAAACTAAATCAATTATAGTGAAATTTTAGTAATAAATCACAACTGCATCATGCAGCGATTTTTATGCGTTTAATTTA
>NZ_JACJDN010000300.1:0-4813 GCF_014163565.1 Pseudoalteromonas sp. SR45-5
TAAATCAACGGTTAAAAATATGGTGAACAAAATAACCGAGATAACGGCGCTAATATTATTAACGAGTTTACGTTTTATTGAGTGATTTTTATTTTGTTGTTGCGACATAACCAAATCCACGTTTATTTTTTATCGGGAGCTCGCCATCAAACTGTCTTACTTTTTTACGTATGGTTGAGATGTGTGCTTCAAGCGCATTTTTAGAGAGCATATCAAACTGACCTACCACCGCTTCACTTATAAGTTCAAGCCCCAATACTCGCTCTGGGGCGTTAAATAAGCATTCTATTATTTTGTATTCATTACGCGTGAGCTCAATGGCATGTTGCTTGTAGTGAAGAGTTTTAAGGGAGAGATCTAATACGCAATCTCCTACGGTTAGGCTATTTTGTTGGTTTTGCAGTGAACCACGACGAAGTAATGCAAGGACACGAGCATGGAGTTCTTCAAACGAAAATGGCTTAGTTAAATAATCGTCAGCGCCTTTCATAAGGCCGTTAATTTTATCTTGAGGCTCACTTCGTGCCGATAAAATTAGCACACGGCTTTGGCTATTACTGCTGCGCAGTGCTTGTAAAATACTCATGCCATCAACGCTCGGTAGCATTAAATCAAGTACGAGGAGGTCGTAGTTTCCACTCAGTGCCATACTCAACCCCTCTGAGCCATCACCAGTTTCATCTACGGTAAAACCAAGGTTGCTAAGGCCAACTTGCAAGCTGCGTCTTAGTGCTTCAGAGTCTTCAATAACGAGGATTTTCATGTTTACTCGGTTTATAAAAATAGCCTTGTTACTTTAACAAGGCTTTATTATCAAGTCACTTGGTTAATGATACCAACCATTTGTGTAGGCTAAATTACCCAAGTTCGCGTGGGCTAGGGCTTTTTTAACTAGTTGCTCATCGTTTTCACATGGTACAAGCTGGTTATTGCTATACGTATAGGTGGTTGCTGGTTTTTGTGGTTGTAACACCACCACTTTATTATCGTGCATGTAGGCAAAGTTTTTGTCGTATTGCATCATTGCGCGTTGTTTGTTGTCGCTAATTGGCTTTGATAAATCATGACCTATCATTGGGTGCTTACCACTTGCGCCAATTAAAGACAGTAGAGTAACAGGAATATCGAGCTGACTGGCTAGTTGGCTATCTCGTTTATGGGTAATACCTTTTCCAAAAATAACGGCCGGAATTTTAAAGTGATCCACCGGTACTAAATTTGAACCTGATACGCGCGAGTCGTGATCGGCAATAACTATAAATACAGTATCATCCCAGTAGCTCGATTTTTTAGCTTTTTCGATAAAGGTGCCTAGTGCGTAATCGGCATACTTGGCAGCATTATTACGGGTTTGTTTTTGTTTATCGTACAGCGTTATTTTATCGTCAGGAAAGTCATACGGGCTATGATTAGAGCTTGAAAATATAAGGCTAAAAAAGGGTTTGTTTTGATTTTTAAGCTTAGTAAGTTCTATATCGGCTTGGTCGTACAAGTCTTCGTCTGATGCGCCCCACGAGCCATTAAAGTCTATTTTTTTAAAGTTATTTGTATCTACGATACTTTTAAAACCGTTGCCTAAAAAGAAGCTGCGCATGTTATCAAAATGGCTTTCGCCACCATAAATGAACTGCGTGTTGTAATTTTGCTTCGCTAAAAAATCAGCAATGGTAAAAAAGTCACGTTGTGATTTATCAAGCTTAACAACTGCACGCGAAGGCGTTGGTGTAAACCCTGTAATTACCGCCTCAATTCCACGTACTGAACGAGTACCCGTGGCGTATAAATTATCAAACCCCCAGCCTTGTTTATAAAGGGCGTCTATATTAGGTGTAAGCGGTAAACCGCCAAGTGTGCCTACATAACGAGCACCTAAACTTTCTTGTAAAATAATGACTAAATTTTTGGGTTTACCTGTATTACTTGCGCCATGAAACGTTTTTGTAGGGGCGGTTACATCACTAAATGTGCCTTGCGTATTTTGCATGTTACTACGCACAATACTAAGTAATTCATCGGTGGGCATTTTACCGTAATAGTCTTGGCTCGATTGCTCATTAGAAAGTTGCTTAACTGCAAACGCGACGCTATACAGTGAGTTAAGGGTTAAGTCGTTAAGTAAATGATCGGTAGAAAACGAGACCATGGCGGGGTTAAGTGGTCTGTGTCCTAATGAGTTGCGGGCGCCAAAAATAGTTAAGCATACTAAAACAAGCGCTAAAATTGATTGATTTAAGCCTGTTAGTGATGACTTGCTTTGCCATTGATTGCTAAATACTTTACTTGCAAATTTAAAGCTTAAAATAAGTGCTATAACAGCAATAAATACTTCTAACTTATAGCCTGAAAAAATCATTTTTGAGACTTCTTTAGGATAAATTAAATATTCTATAAATAAGCGGTTTGGGCGTAAATCGTACTCGTTTATAAACGTAGGCGTAATCACTTCAAAAAAAACAAGTAAAGCAGACATTCCCACTAAATAAATTTTAATGAGGCCGCGTACTTTATTTTGCCAACCTACGCTTTGCATCAGTAAAGTAAGTAGTAATGCGGGCATAATAATGTAGCTTAGAGTGGCTATATCAACTCTTAAACCACCTATAAATATAGATAACCACGCATGCGATCCAAATACACGCTCCCCTTGCCATACACTTAATCCAAAGCGAGCAAGTGTTAACAAGCTAAGTGCTAAAACAGCAAATACAACAAAAATCCATACAGGGCCAAGTGCATTTTGTATTTTAGGTATAAAAGTTAGCTTTATGCCCATAACACAGCCCACCAAATAAGAGCGGCAATTAGCATAGCTATAAACACGCTTGCAGAGGCTATATCTTTAGCTAGCCCCGAAAGCTCATGGTATTCACTGCCAATTCTATCAACTACAACCTCAACTGCCGTATTTACCAGCTCAGCAAACAATACAAAAAGCAGGCTAGCTATAAGCAGTAATTTATCCCTTAGTGCAATTTCTTGTAGCCACACAAACACACCGAGTAATGAAAACAGTGCTAGCTCTTGTTGAAACGCCGCTTCAAATCGACTCATCCATTTTAAGCCGTTAAAAGAATGGCTTAAGGTAAAAATAAGGCGCATTAAGCCTTGGCGTTTTATAACGGTTTTATTACTCATAGTTTTATTTCGCTTGGTGTTGTTTGGCAGTTAGCAAGTAAATCAAGTGATGCCTGATACGTTTTGCTTTTAATGCCAATTAAATTTAAAAGGGTGTGAAAAATATTGTTGTGTGAGCGTGCAGCGCGGGTGTCTAAATTAGCTAAACAGGTATTAGTAATGCGCTGATTATGCTCATCAGCCCACATATAAAGAGGAACGTGCGTTTGTGTGCTAGGTGCAAAGCTATACGGAAAACCATGTAAATAAGCACCGGCTTCGCCAAGTGATTCACCATGATCAGAGACATATAAAAACTGCTTATCTATGTTGTTTGGCAGCGCTTTTAATTGCTCAATTACCTGGGCGTTAACAAAGTCGCTGTACGCAATTGTGTTGTCGTAGGTATTAACTAATTCATCGAGTGAGCAGTTTTGAATGTCGCTTCTGTCGCACGTGGGCGTAAATTGCTTAAATTTTTCTGGGTAGCGTTTAAAGTAGGTTGGTCCGTGTGAGCCCATCATGTGTAGGACGATAACGGTATTAGCTTGGCTCAAATTAGCGAGTTTGCGCTTAAGTGGAGCAAGCAGTGCTTCATCAAAACAATATTTTCCATCGCAAAGCGCTGATGGGGTGGTTGGGATATCAATGTTAACAACACGGGTACATACGTTTTTACAGCCGCTGTTGTTATCAACCCACAGTACGTCGCTGCCAGCTTGTTGTGCTAAGTCAACCAGGTTTTGTTGGTTGTCGGCTGCTAATCGATCAAAGTTATCTTGTGTTTGCAGTGAAAACATACACGGCACAGACACTGCAGTAGCGGTGCCACAAGACGCCACATTATTAAAATACGTCACATTATACTTTTGTGTATAAGGATTGGTGTTGCGCTTATAACCTTGATAAGCAAAGTTTTCTGCTCGTGCGGTTTCGCCAACAACCATAACTGTTACGCTGGTGGTGTTAGGCGCAATGAGAGTGGGTGTTGTATCTATATTTTTAAATTCCATATTGGTATACAGCAGCTGATCGCGCATATATTTATAACCGCTAGAGAGATACTGAAATGGGATGAGTTCTTTTTTCAAAATGCGGTTATTGCGGCCAGTGGCTGCGTAGTCGGCGTAAAAGTTTACGACCACTAAAGCAATTAATGAGCAGCACGCTACAATAAGTTTTATACGACTAATCGCTTCTTCGTGAGGACGGGTAAAGTGTATTTTTACTTTGCTTAATATAAAAACAGGTAGCGCACAAAACAGTAGTAGAAAGCCTATGAGCTGCGGATTTAAATAGCTCAGCGCTTCGCTTGTATCTGTTTCGAACGTGTTTTGAATCATTGAATAGTCAAACACGACGCCGTAATTTAATGAGCCGTAAAGTACGGCACTCGAAATTATCAGTAAAAGGTAGTTAATTGGTTTTAGTAACCACCTGACCGACACTATTGAAAAGAAAATAATTAAAAGGCATAACAAAAGCAGTGGCACTGAAAGTAAAAATAGCCATGAAAAAGATGCAAGGGAGGTGATGGCGCTAAACGAACCTTGAATAAAAGGAATGTTTATAACTAAACAGTAATAACAGGCAATCATCACTACAAAGGCATTTGCACTACAGTGAATGTAAAACCGCTTACTACGATTTGGCTTTTTTTGTGCTGGTGTTTGGCTAGTTATGTTCATATTTAGGCTCG
>NZ_JACJDN010000301.1:0-4793 GCF_014163565.1 Pseudoalteromonas sp. SR45-5
CCGAAACCATAATAACCAAATGCAAGAGCCAATGTTTTTTGGCCAAACTGTAAACGTATCTCGTTACGACCAACAAAAATACCCAATTTTTGAAAAGTTAATTGAAAAGCAACTGTCTTTCTTTTGGCGTCCTGAGGAAGTAGATGTAAGTAAAGACCGTTTAGACTTTCAAGCATTACCAGATCACGAAAAGCATATATTTTTAAGCAACTTAAAATACCAAACACTGCTTGATAGTGTACAAGGACGTTCGCCAAACGTGGCTCTACTTCCAATTGTATCGCTACCAGAGCTTGAAACATGGATAGAAACGTGGGCGTTCAGTGAAACAATACACAGCCGCTCATACACGCATATTATCCGTAACGTAACACAAGCACCTGAGCTTATTTTTGATGACATTGTTAGCAACGATAAAATTAGCGAACGTGCTGATGCCGTAACTAAATACTACGATGACTTAATTAACTCTGTATCGCTTTACAACTTATACGGTGAAGGCAAACACGAGATTAACGGTAAAACAGTTATCATTAATTTATTTGAGCTTAAAAAGAAACTTTACCTGGCTATGATGTCGGTAAATATTCTTGAAGCGATTCGCTTTTACGTAAGCTTTGCATGTTCGTTTGCATTTGCTGAGCGCGAGCTAATGGAAGGTAACGCTAAAATCATCAAGCTAATTGCACGCGATGAAGCACTTCACCTTTCTGGTACTCAGCATATTTTAAACATCATGCAAGATGGTAAGGACGATCCAGAAATGGCGATTGTTGCTGCCCAGTGCCGCGACGAAGCAATTAAAATGTTTGTTGATGCTGCAGAGCAAGAAAAAGAGTGGGCCGAATACTTATTTAAAGATGGTTCGATGATTGGCTTAAATAAACATATTTTATGTCAGTACGTTGAATACATTACCAATGCACGTATGACTGCGATTGGCTTGCCAGCACAGTTTGAAAATAACAGTAACCCTATCCCGTGGATAAACTCGTGGTTAGTGTCTGATAACGTGCAAGTAGCACCACAAGAAGCAGAAATAAGCTCATACCTTGTTGGTCAGATAGACTCTCAAGTTGATGCATCAGAATTTGGTGATTTTGATTTATAATGAGTGACAAGTCTACTGCAAGCATAACGCTTGCAGAAAACAGCCAGTGTATAGAATTTATCGCTGGCTGCCCTTCTCTTCTACACTGCTTAGAATCCATGAAAATAGACGTCGCATTCCAATGCCGTGAAGGCTATTGCGGCGCTTGTAGAGCAACTTTAGTGTCAGGCAGTGTTGAGTATAACGAAGAGCCACTTGCGTTTGTACGCGAAGGCGAAATACTGTTGTGCTGCTGTAAACCCAATGGCAATGTAAGTATTGATCTGAAATAAAAATCAATACTTACATCTATCGTTTATTAAACTTATCAATAGTGTGGAACGAACCGGTAATGTCCGGTAATTTTATAATCAAAAAGCATATCGCTTTTTTGCGGACCACGCCCTATATTATGCACAATAAGTGGGTTACCCGTATCTTGAGATAACTCATTAATCACCATACCTATATGAGGTAAATTACCTGGTAACATCCACGTTACTATATCGCCGGTTTTATAATCACTCACTTTGTTGGATTCACTCAATACGTTTGCATGGCGCTCAAAGTAAGCTTGTAAATTTGGAACACGTCGGTGATCTATATTTTTATCAGGCTTAGTTAAGCCCCAAATACGTTTAGATGGATACAGCGCAAAGTTTTTTTGCATGTCTTCGTGCACGAGTTTCTGTAAATCAACACCTAACTTTCTATAACTTCTAATTATTACATCGGTGCACACACCTATATTTTTAGGTACATCCCCACCAGGGTAGCCAATAGAGCGATAAGCGCCGTCGTAAGTCACATCATGAGTTGTACGCTCAAGCAGAGCTGAAACAATATCTTCTTCAAACGATGCTGCATTACTATTAATACACGCTAAAGTAAGTAAACACCCAATAATTCTGTACATATAAACTCCTTTAAACCTAAAATTGAGTTACAGCGTTTGGGCTACGTGCCTAAGCACGTCTATTTTATTGCCTTTACTTGCAAATTGCGTATCCAGCGCATATGCCATTTTTTCAAGCGGAGCGTCGTTATATCCTACATGTTGGATTTCGCTAATGTAACGCATCATAAACGCGTCTGGACCAAGTTTAAGCCACTGCGCTACATGCACAAGCTCATGAAAATGAACCCTCAAATCTTTTGCAACCTCAGGAAGTAGATAATAGGTATTTTTATACGTGATACCTGCTGCATCCATATCTACAAAATCGCCTAAACCCATTTCTCGCAGACCCGCAAAGTCTGGCTTTGGTATTTGGTCTACAACAACGTAATACGCGTTTTTTAAAAACTCGGCAGGATAAAACCCATAAAATTCATTACTGAATTTATCACAACTCACTTTTTGACTACTGTATTTTAAATTTGTAGCGTCAATCCAATTTTCTATTTGTTCTAGCACAGCTCCTCTCCTAAAGTACAAATGCAACACACCATGTGTAAACCTTAATCTAATATTGTAGTAAATTTTTTAACCAGCACTTTTAGTATTAACACCTCGCAACTAGCGAAGAAAATAGAACACATAGAATATCTAAACACAAAGCTCTAAATCAAAATTATCATATAAGCATAACCGGTCTATAAACAGTAAAAACCTTTTTTATACTTTTTAAAGTGTTATTATTTGTAACTAAAACAGTAACACTTAGAATCATGTATAATTTTACTAATACACTCTTTCGCATGAAAATAATGCGTTTCAGTCCCATTGTCTTACTGAGCATATTAAGTAATACAGTAAATGCTGAAAGTATAAAACCGTTCACATCAGATGGCTGTAGTGCTTTTCCGTACGGCACCACAAAAGATAAAAAGTTGTGGCTTGAATGTTGTAAAGCGCACGACTACGCCTACTGGCAAGGTGGCACTTATTGGCAACGTTTAGAAGCAGATAAAGCCTTGCAACAGTGTTATTGAAGCCGGCGAAACGAGTATAGCGGACATTATGCTTGCTGGAGTTCGATTTGGTGGCAGCCCTTATATACCATCGACTTTCAGATGGGGCTATGGTTGGCCCTACCCTAGGTTATATCAAGCATTAACAACTGATGAAATTAAGCAAATTGCTGCTTTAAAAACGGTATTAATCCAAACCAATTAACACATTGTGAAAAACTGGGTTATGCAAATAATATCAAAAGGAATTGAATCACTATGCTTATACTGCTAAGTATCATTTTAACTTTGTTTCCAACGGTAATATCTTATTTTGTTTCACGTAATTACGCTAAAAAGGCTAAAGCGACTAATAAAGGTGCTTACATCAGAGCAGTGCTTTGGCCTAGTGTTTTCTCGTGGACACTATTTGCTGCTGTTGGGCACGGTGCAATCATCTTCCCCTTACCTTCAACGTTTGCGGTCGTGTTATATGTGTTTCTATATGACGAACGCGGTATCTATTTCCATCCTCACATATTTTTAAGCCCAACGATTCCAATAGCCGTTTATTTAATAAGCTATTTCAAATACAAAAAAGCGGTCAATAAAGAGCTAACGCCCTAGCCCACTGTTGGCTCATCAGTATCTTGTAAGGTCCAAAGCTGCACTTACTCCTGCTGTACACTTCTTTGCTGTGAAACTACAACGTTATTATCTGAATATAAATGTGTAAATAATAGGTCTGGTAAATAAATAAAGCGTCATTACCAAAAATAACGAGTTTACTAATGCACCTAGATATACAAAAAAGCCTTAAAGTAAAACCTGCTCACATCGTCTCATTTATTGTGTTTTTATTTGTTTCAATATCTACGTTTACCGCTCAAGTATATGCCGCTGATGCAGTATGGCCTTCAAAAACCACTTACAAATATGCAAATGTAAACGGTAAAAAGATATTTTACCGAGAAGCTGGCGCGCAGCATAAGCAAACCATTGTACTTTTACATGGGTACCCGTCGTCTTCACACAGCTACCGAGAATTGATCCCACTCTTATCAGGTCGTTATCATGTGATTGCACCTGATTATTTAGGCTCTGGTTATAGCGCACGCCCAAACCCAAAAACTCAAAAATATACTTTTTAATTTCTAGCTCAATACGTTGAAGGATTACTAACAACACTTAAAGTAAAGCGCTACAGCCTTTATATACACGACTTTGGAGCTCCTGTGGGCTTTAGAATGTTGTTAAATAACCCAAATAAACTTGATGCACTTATTGTACAAAATGGTAATGCGTATTTAGAGGGGCTAACCCTACCGAGGCAAGCCTTTTTTAAAGCCGCGAATGAGGACAAATCACAAGCGCAGAGTGATAAAATTTATTCGTTCACGTCTAATAAAGCCATTATTAATAAGCAATATTTACGAGACGTACAAAGTAACCCAGAAGTAATGAGCCCTAATAGCTGGACGCACGATCTTCACTTTTTACAAACTAAATCCGATAGAGTAATTCAAGTACAATTGCTACAAGATTACTACAATAACCTTCTCGACTACCCTAAATGGCAAGCTTATTTACGCAAGTACCAACCAGCAACATTAATTGTATGGGTAAAAACGACCCTGCGTTTATAGCCGCAGGCGCTAAAGCATATTTAAAAGATGTACCGAACGCTGAAATACATTTACTCGATTCAGGACACTTTAGTGTTGAAGAAAAACCAGTTGAGATTGCAAAGTACATTGTGAACTTTATGGATAAGCTATAAATAGCGGAAATAAAAAACGCTGAGGGTATA
>NZ_JACJDN010000302.1:0-4793 GCF_014163565.1 Pseudoalteromonas sp. SR45-5
GGGCAATAATTGCCCTTTTTTATGCCCTTAATTTGGTAGTTATAAACTATAGCGCTACTAAGCTTTGCTCTAGCATTGCCTTTATTTGTTTTACTATTTTAGCTTCTGTTTCAGGTTCGAATTGTTGTATACGAGGGGTGTGAATATGCCCTGTAGGTATACTTGAATTAAGCGCATCGCGCAGGCGAATACTTCGGTACGATATTTCGTTAGACAGGTAACCACCGCCGCCGCCATTTACCGCAATACTATTTTTAAGTTCGCCATACGAACCGGCTTTATAGGTTTTTTCAAGCGTGGTGACTTCATGATTGTCGATAACTTTATAAGGGCCTTTGGCTTGTTGCATGTAAGTTACAGGCAAGCTAAATTTTACAAACTCATTGCCTGGGAGTGGTCGGCCATTGAGTTTTGGTATTACTGGGCTTGTTTGCGTTCCGCCATATACAATATTGGCATTATCGGGGGCGGTTACACTGCGACGTTTACCTGGGAAACGCTCTAAATCAAATTCTGTTCTACCCATACTTACGGTTATTACCATGTCTACATTATTAAGTGCGTAGTAGGGGGCAAGTAGTGATTCTATTATGCCTTGATCGAAGTCTTCGTAGCGTACAGGCACCATAACGGTGTTAATTTCTGCGCTGATGCCGTTGTAATTAATAACTTGGCCGTCGAGTAATAACGCCGCAACACCTGAGGGGTTACTTTGGTTTATGTTTTTATCGAGTAAAAAAGGGTCAAAGCCTGTTAGTAATATTTTTTTAGTACTGCCTGATGAAAAAGCAAGGTCGGTACGGCCTCTACTGCCTTCCTCAAGTAGGGTTAGTAAAGTATTTAGTTGAGTCTGCGTAATTGAAAATTTAGGTGACGTTGTGCGTATTACTTTGCTTGAAAGCAAGCGTGCCCAGTAAAGCTCTCGGTCGTCGTAGTTATTGGTTTTTAGTATGCGTTGCTTGGCGTTTTCCCACAGTTCAAAGCTAAAGCTTTGTACTAATGCTTTTGCACTTTTAAAGTTGTTAAGTTCTTTAAACTGTTGCTCAAAATTTGATACTTGTGGGGTAAATGCTTTTAAAACATTTGGCATTGCTGATTGGGCTTTGTTGATACGCTGTTCTTCAACAGTTAAAGGATTACTTAAAGCAGCGAATGAAGAGGCAATTAAGCTGGTCGCTAATAATACTTTGATCATAATACTCCTAAGATAAAGCTATTTTTTATGTGTAATTTACTATCCTACGATTGCTAATCAAGAGCAACCGATTAACGTTGAATCGACTGAAATTTGCTTTTGCCGTGCATTAGTATTGTTTAACGGCCAATTAGTATCATCGGCTAATAAAAATCCCTGAGTCAAAAATTGATCTTTATAGGTTCTACTTTAAGTTCTAATAAAAGTAAAAAGCCGTTACAGCAATGCAACGGCTTTTCATTATGGTTTTATGCGCTTCGACGATACGAGCGAAAGGCTTTATAGTCCTTTAAAACCCTCTATTAATCATCTGGCCCTTTTAAGGTAAACACTAAATGTTTACGCATATCTTTTAAAATCACGCCTTTTTTAAGCATTACGCCGCTTAAACGCTTTTGCCATTTTAATAAATCAGGCTCTGCGGCTGCTAAGGCTTGCTCGTTTTCAAACTGAAAGCACAGCAGTAGTGAACTTGGAAATAAGTGATATTCCACATCAAACCAGCATTGCAGCATGCCTGGGAGCTCAGCGCGGCCTTGCTCTTCTAATTTTTCAGCAGTATTAAGTACAAGCGCTTGCTGTTTTATTTGCACTGCAGAGAGTTTTTTCATTATTAAAATCCAAGTTAGCGGCTAAAAAATGCAGCCGGAATGTGGGCATTATACGCAAGCTTGTAGGCAGGCAACAACTTTGAAAGGGAGTTAATGTCCAATAGAGTGTATCTGCTTAAAATAAAGGGTCATATTGCAAGGCACCTCCAGTTTTTCAATCTATGTAGGTCGGATAAGTTGCGCAGCCGCGCCATCGGACTTTTTAAGTTTCATCACTGAACCCCGATTTGGGTATTAATCCATTTTTTAGCTCAATAGTTAAGTAACCTTAACCTAGGCTTTTGCCAAGTTGCTTGCGACAATTGGGGAGTGGTTGTCGCAAGGCGCCTTTAGCGCCTCACCACTTATAATAGGTATTAATTGGGTAGGTTTATTTGGAGCGGCGCTTGTCTAGTACGTAGCGTACGGCCATTCTTGCAACACCCGCACCAATACCTGAGACTACTGCCCATGTAACGGCCTCTTTAAGATCTGTTTCTTCGCTTGGTCTATCTTTTGGAGCTGGTTCGTTGGTAACCTTTTCCCACGATTTTTGTAAAGTTTTCCTTGTTAACATACCTGCTGATGCAGCGGCCAGACCTATACCTATCGTCGTAATTAGTTGTTTATTACTCATAATGTTCTCCTTTTTATAAATAACGGCAGCGTTATTTATGTATAACTCTTTAAGTAAGAATATTAATAACAGCAATTTACGTACCGATAGGCTGAGGCGTTTTTAAATCAGGGCGTTCTTGTTTTATGCAAATTAGTCGTTTAAAACCATACTCACATCACACTTTCACACAAGCTAAATAACCACTGTAGAGCGTGCGCAACTCTGCTCAAAATCTTCTTTTTAGATATTAACTCTGCAATTTAACTTACCTTCTAGGCGGCTTATCGCACTCATTGCTGTACAGATAGTAAACACTTCCACCCTATGCTTTAATATTAAAAAACAAGGGAGGGCGTTATGAGTAAAAATCGATTTTTATTTAATAAATACGTTTTGGTAATGGCTGTGTCGGGCACTTTGTTTGCACCGCTACCAGTGCTGAGCAACGATAAGGGGCCAGTAGTTGAGCAGCTTTGTGCTAGTTGCCATAGTTTAACTAACCTTGAGCGCAGCGCGGGTTATAGCCAGCAGGACTGGCAAACATTAATAAGCTATATGGTTGATGCGGGCGCAGATACTGCGCTTAATAAAGATATAAGCGCTTATTTAGCTGAGCATTATCCTGTAAACACTAAGCGCGAATCTAAGGTTGTTACCGGCGATTTAAAGCTTAGCTTTAAGTACTGGCAAGTGCCAACGCTTGGGCAGCGCGCTCGCGATCCGGTGCAAGGTAAAAATGGCATTATTTGGTGGGTTGGCCAGTGGGGTAATATTTTAGGCAGGTTAGACCCTCAAACCGGCGATATGAAAGAGTACACACTGCCAAGTGGTACCTATGCGCACAGTGTGTCGCTTGATAAAAATCAAACCCCTTGGTTTTTAGGCAATAAAAATGGCACGGTTGGATATTTAGACTTAAAAACCGAAAAATTTAAAGTGTTTAAAATGCCAAATAAAAATGCCCGCGACCCGCATACTGGTGTATTTGATGAAGCCGGAATATTTTGGTTTACCCTCCAGCATAGCAATATGATTGGCAAGCTAGACCCTACAACTGGCGATATTCAATTGGCTACTTTACCCACTAAAGGCTCGCGGCCATATGGTATTAAGCTTGATTCAAAAGGTACGCCGTGGGTGTCGTGTAATGGTAGTAACTGTTTGGTTAAAGTTGATAAAAATACCATGGAGCTTAGTGAGATAAAACTCCCAGGCGCTAAAACGCATACTAGGCGATTAGCCATTACGCCTGACGATATGGTTTTTTATGTTAACTCTGGCATGGGTAAACTTGGCCGCTATAACCCCAAAAACGGTAAAATAACGCAGTGGGATAATCCCAGTGGTGAAAACAGTCATCCGTATGCAATTGAATATGCCGATAACGCCATTTGGTTTAACGAGTCAGCCAAGCGTCCTGAAACCTTAGTAAGGTTCGACCTTAATACCGAAACTATGCAGAGCTGGCAAATTCCGAGTAAAGAAGGAGTTTACTCTGGCTTAATTAGGCATATGCGCATGGGGAATAATGGGCTGATCATTCATCAAACAGCAACTAACCAATTAGCTGAAATTACGTGGAGTAAGTAATAATTTATTTTATGTTAAAGCTGCGTACTGCTTACTAGTAAGTTTTCTTATATTAGGTAGGAGTTTTTTACAAAGCTTAGCAACTTTTACCTTTTAAATAAGTAAATTGATACAATTATTTATTTAAGGTATTGATTTTTATTAGTTAAATTTGTGGTTTGGGTTTTGCTTGGTAGTAAGTGTATTTTCTTAAATAAAATAAAGGAGTTATTATGAGTACCGTTATTACTGGGTTATTTGAAAGTGCATCACAAGCAACACTCGCAATTTATAGATTAGAAGCTTTAGGTATTAATGAAGCTGACATAAGCATTGTAGCCAACGACTCATACGCAAAGGAAGATTTTGCTGTAGACGAAGGTACAAAAGCCGCTGAAGGTGGCCTTATAGGCGCGGCTTCAGGTGGTATTCTTGCTGCAATTATTGGCGGTTTTACTGCAGTAGGTACTGTAGCAACAGGTGGTACGGGCTTATTAGTTGCCGGACCATTAGTCGCAGCATTTGCTGCTGGTGGCGCAGGCGCCGCAGTAGGTGGTACTTTAGGTGCTGCAATTGGTGCATTTATTCCTGAGCACGAAATTAAATATTATGAAGATGCCATTGAAAAGGGCTCTATATTAATTGGTGTTAAGTACGATAGTGACAACAAAAACGCTATTGAAGAAATACTTAACAATGCAGGCGCAAGTAACGTTTCTAAGGCTTAACGTTAACTAATTAGTTTCAAAATTAATTAAAAAGGTGAAACTTCGTTTCACCTTTTTTTTCGTTTTTAACGGCGGAGCAATCATAAATATTA
>NZ_JACJDN010000303.1:0-4752 GCF_014163565.1 Pseudoalteromonas sp. SR45-5
ATGCATATTCAATGCAGTGCAAATCACTTTATTTGCAAGCTGAATTAACGCCAGGATTTATCGACTTTATTACCCAGCTTAAGGGTAAAAAGTTTATTGCGAGTGGTTCTGAGCAGCAAGAGCTTAGAGATGTATTTAATGCGCGAGGTCTTGATAGTTACTTTGATGAAATTTATGGCTCGCCCACTAAAAAATCTGACTTAGTCGCTAATATACTTGATATAACAAAAGCGAGTAACGCGATTATGTTTGGTGATGCAGTGTCGGATTTAGAGGCTGCAAATATAAATAATATTGACTTTATAGGTTATTTACCATTTTCAAACGTTAAAGAAAAACTTGTATCTTTAGCTGATAAGAGATCCTATAAAGTTATAGAACAGTGGAGTGAACTATTATGATCACTGCTTTTTTACCTTGCAGGAAAGGCAGCCAGCGAATTCCAGATAAAAATGTTAAACCATTTGCTGGTATAGAGGGCGGGTTATTAAAAATAAAATTAGATCAATTACTTGCATGCTCTGATATAGACTCAATATTAGTATCGTCGAATGACGAGCGAGTTTTAGACTTTGCAAATAAGGTTAATGACTCACGAGTGATTATAGATAACAGACCTGACTACTTAGGTAGCAGTTCAACTACAACTGATGAATTAATTAAGTATGTACCTTCTATAATTAATGAGGGTCATGTTTTATGGACTCACGTTACCTCTCCGTTTATTACTGAAACTGATTACGCTAATATTTTAACTAGTTACTTTAACAAGTTGGATAGTGGCTATGATTCATTAATGACAGTGCTTAAGTTGCAAGGTTTTATTTGGGATGACAAAAAACCAATAAGTTATGACCGAAATGACTTAAAATGGCCTATGACACAGAATATTAAACCTCTGTTTGAGGTTGATAGTGGTGTGTTTTTATCATCTGTTAATAATTATAAAAAATTGGATGATAGAATTGGTTTAAAACCATTTTTATTAGAGCAGCCTAAAATTAAATCTGTAGATATAGATTGGCCTGATGATTTTATTTTCGCGGAAGAGCTATGGAAAAGAAAAGGTTAATTTTAGGTCCGTCTCATATTATGCGTTGGGTGCAGTCAATTGATTGTCACCTCATACCTACGCCTAAAAATATGAACTTTCATGGCCGTGGTGGTGCTTCTATTTGGGGAGACTTCATTAAAAGTAAGTCTAATGACTTTTCTCAATATGATGAGATATTATTTATTGTTGGCGATTTTCGATTTGGAAATAAGTCTTTAGTTGATAGTACATTAACTAGGAATCAACATGGTATCGCTAAAGAGTTGATCAATGATGCTAATGATAGGGAAATGTATCAGAAAGTCATTGATGAGTTATACTTGCTATCAAGCTCAGAGAACCAAAGTAAGATTAAATTTATTTTTTGGGATTTAGCTCTTCGCGAGTTTAAAAATAAGCAAAATCGTAAATATTTTAAAAACGGCTTGTACGCCCACCCAATATGGAACCTTGGAGAGGTTCAAAGTTTATTTGCTGAAAATACAATACTAATGGATTCGGACACTAACCTAGATAGCTTGTTTATTGATGGTAGTAACCACCCTTCATTTCAAGGTTATGTATACCTTTATTATTTAATTTTTGGCAAAAAACATCACCACCTTTCATTGGATTTATTTCCTGAACATAGGCTTTCAGAGCAAAAAATTATTGGTGATTCGACTTTAATTAAACACGTTAATATGTTTTGCGAAAAAGGTATTTTAAATACGTCTTATAAGTTGCAAAATGTTAAGCTTTTTCAGCTTGAGGATTTTTTAGTAAAAAATCAAGGCGCAGTAACTTACGTAACAAATATCAGAGCTTCTAATGAAAGAGAAAATGATTTTTATAGGCGTGTTAAAAAGCTATCCGATTTGAAAGATAAATATGGCTCTCGGTTACAGGTGTTATTTTGGGAAGCGTATGCTCAAGAAATTATTTCTACTCGTGAGAAAAGTTATAGTAAGTTTGTACCAGAAAATCCTTTTTATAAGCACAATACATTAGCGAGTATTTTTGGTACAGAAAGTATTTATCCAAAAAAGGAATCTTTAGTAGGGCAGTCGCTGGTTGAATTAAATGTTGGCTTGCAGCCAACTATAAAGTCAATACTTTGGTTGTTTATGCAGCGCGAGCATTCTTTGGTCGAAATTGAGAAACGTTATACGCAATTAAAGCAGTTATATTTCGGGGAAGTATGTGGCACTACCTTATGAGTACAAGCTGTAAGCATGAGTAACCGAATCAGGTCAAACGTACATACACAATATTTAGCTTCCTTTGGGGTAACCTTTTTGGGGCCTCTGTTGCACTATTATGTACAAATGAAATTAAATGCTACGGAAAGCAAAGTTCCCTTATACTTTCTAGCACGCGAGGGCTATTGGCTTGAACGTGCTTTTAAACGCTTTTGTAATGGTGCTGGTATAAAAGCACAAAGTGAGTATTTATTAGCGTCACGTGCTTTTTTATTTAAGCTTTTACTTGATGATGAACGTAGCTTTGTATATTCGCTTAAAAGTGGCTTTAAAGGCACTTTTAGCGAATTATTACAAAGCCGTTTTATTTTAAACCACGATGAAATAACCCGTACTTTTTCGCCAGCACTTTTAGCTAAAATTATTGACTTAGAAACCGATAAGCAAAGTGTAATTGATATATTTAATGCCCATAAAGCTGAACTAAAAACATTACTTGCACCGACTAAAAAAGCTTACTTAGCGTATTTAGAGCAGCTTGGAGTGACTAAGCAGCAAACGGTGCATATAGTTGATTTAGGTTACTCAGGTACAATACAAAGCTTGTTAGGAATATTACTTAACCAGAATACTTATGGGCATTATTTAATAGCGTCTAACCCTGGGGTTCATTCCATTGAGGGCTGTACAGCTACAATGAAAGGCTACTTGAAAGAAGGGGTAAAAATAGGCGATGGTTACTTACCACTTGATCGCTCTATGTTTTTAGAAGCGCTTTTAACCGCGCCTAATGGGCAGTTTAGAGATATACGCTTTAACACGCTTAATAAGGATGCCGAAAATTTAAAGCAATTTGATTTTTATTACGGGCGTAAGGTGGCATCCCAAAAGTATTTTTACTTAGTTGAACAAGTAATGGCCGGAGCACTTAATTATGTAGAGCATGCAGCAAAACATAATATTACGTTTACAAAAAGCGAACTTGAAATGCTATTAAATAGCTATTTGAGTAAACCCCACATGATACCTCAATCATTAACAAAAATTTTTGATATCGACGACGACGTGACCGGTAACGGCACAGTTAACGCTTTACAGTTTTTTGGTTTAAATAAGTGACTATAAAAAAATATATTAAGCGCGCATTTCCGAGGGTATTTAGCTTTTTTAAAAATACACCTGTTTTATTTAAAGCCACTAAAGCGTTAGAGCGGCGCTTAATTAAGCTTAGGTATGTTGCTTTGCGCTCAAAGAAAACTGCTTACTCTTCTAAAAAAGCGAGCAAGCTACTAAACCAAGCTAAAGCTTTAGAGTTATTTGATGCAAAATATTACTCTGCCCAACAGTGCCGAACTTTTAGCTGCGAGCGAGAGGCATTTGAAGATTACCTACACAAAGGCGCTTTTAGCTGCGTAAACCCAAGTAAAAACTTTGATACCGAACTTTACTACAAATGTAACACCGATATTTATTTAAGCGGTGAGCATGCATTAGTACATTATTTAGCGCACGGTAAAAAAGAAGGGCGTTTAGCTTTGCCAGCCAAAGCTAAGTGGTATCCAAAAGCGATAGCAAGTAGCGCCAATGGCGAGCCAACAACACTTAAATTAGCGATGTGCTTTCACGTTTTTTATGGCGAGTTTATTGATTACTACTGTGATGCTTTAGCTAAATTTACGCAGCCGGTCGATGTTTTTGTGAGTGTAGCTAGTGATGAGCTTGCTAAAAAAGCTATACACGATTTTAAAGCGTGTTCAAAGGTAAACAAGGTGGTTGTAAAGGTAGTGCCTAACCATGGTCGGAACTTTGCTCCTATGCTTGTTGAGTTTGCACGTGACTTGCAAAACTATGATTTATTTTGCCATATGCACTCTAAAAAATCGCTATATTCGGGGCGCGCACAAACCCAGTGGGCTGATTACCTTGGTGAATACCTTTTAAACGACCAGCACGTTATTAAGCAAGTACTTAATCATTTTAACAATAACCCCAAAAGCGGTATGTATTACCCCACCTCGTTTTGGATGATGCCTGATTGGGTAAACCACTGGCTTAAAAATAAACCCGCGGCACAAAAGTTTACTAAAGAGTGGAATATAGAATTAAAAGATGATTTTTTAGCTTACCCTGCTGGTGGTATGTTTTGGGCAAGGCCTGAGGCGCTAAAGCAGCTTTTAAATAAAGAATATAAGTACGGTGACTTCCCTGGTGAGCCTTTACCTAACGATGGCTCACAGCTGCATGCGCTTGAGCGTATGCTTGGGCTACTTGTTGAAAAAAATGGCTACAAGCAGCTTTTTTACTACCCTAAAACAGGCCAATTTACACATGATACAAGCTTTATTTTAGCGCAATATGTTAATACAGCCGAAGGGCTTAAAAATCAGCTTAATAATTTTGAGCATATAAGTTTTGACGTATTTGATACTTTAGTAAGGCGTGAATATTTTGCGCCAGATTACGCTAAATTGTTACTAGGTAAAGCGTTGGTTGAAGGTGGAGTTCTAAGTAATGCCC
>NZ_JACJDN010000304.1:0-4745 GCF_014163565.1 Pseudoalteromonas sp. SR45-5
TTAATTTATTGAGTGTTATCAATCAGTTTTTGTATTTTTAAAATTAAACGGCAAAAATTTGACAAGCCATATAAACAAAAAGCGGCAAACAACTACTGTTTACCGCTTCAAAAGCATGTTTAGCGCAATTAACTATTACATGTAATTGGCAATAAGCTCTTCTGCAATTTGAATGCTATTAGTTGCAGCACCTTTACGAGTGTTGTCACTTACAACCCACATGTTTAATCCATGAGGATGAGAAATATCAGCACGTAATCGACCTATATACACAGTATCGTTACCACTAGCGTCAGACACTGCTGTTGGGTAGTCACCTTCATCATCAATTAGCTCGACACCCGGCGCGTCTTTTAAAAGTTGTTTAACGTGTTCAAAGTCATAAGGCATGCGCGTTTCAATATTAATTGATTCTGAGTGCCCAAAAAATACGGGAACACGTACACACGTTGGGTTCACTGCAATAGTGGTATCACCCAAAATTTTATGAGTTTCGTTTACCATTTTCATTTCTTCGCGCGTATAGCCATTATCTTCAAAGCTATCAATTTGAGGAATAACGTTAAATGCAATTTGCTTTGGAAATACTTTATTATCCATAGGGCGTGCATTCATCAAATTAGCTGTTTGCTTTGCAAGTTCATCAACCGCGTCTTTACCTGCACCCGATACAGCTTGGTAAGTAGATACATTAATACGGTCTATTCCGTAAGCATCATAAATTGGTTTAAGTGCTAACATCATCTGAATAGTTGAACAGTTAGGGTTAGCAATAATATTACGATTTCTAAAATCAGCTAGGCTTGAAGCATTAACTTCTGGCACCACGAGTGGTATTTCAAAATCATTTCTAAAGTGCGATGTATTATCGATTACAATACAGCCGGCTTCAGCAGCAATAGGAGCATATTTTTCAGATACACTGCCACCAGCAGAAAACAAACCTATATGCGCTTGGCTAAAGTCAAAGCCTTCAACGTCAAGTACTTCAATGGTCTCACCACGAAACTTTATATCTTCACCTGCGCTGCGGCTGCTAGCAAGTAAAAAAAGCTGATCAACAGGAAACTTACGATCTGCTAGCGTTTCAATGATTTGACGGCCTACTAAACCAGTAGCGCCAAGTACGGCAACGTTATATTTTTGCGACATATTTCTTCCTCTATAAACGACATTAAAACAACATCGTTAGTTAAATAATTATTCAGCTATACTAAAGCCAAGCTGGCTAAGTGCTGCTAGTTGTGGGCTATCACCTTGTAGAAATAAGGTGCTAAATTCTCGCCTTATAGGATAGTTTTTACGTAAACTATCGAAGCCTTCGCTCTCTAGGCGACGAAGTAAAATTCCGTCATCGCGGCGAACGTCATAAATTAAATGCACTAAACGAGCAATATCTTGCTCATTAAGGCTTTGCGTAACAGTTGCATTTGTAACGGCTGGTGTTGGTAAAAAATCATCCAACGATTTAATCGCCTCAACACCTTTGAGCTGACACAGTTTTTGATACAACATTTGTGTACCACGAGCTTTCCCCTCAAGTGTATGCCCTGCAATGTGCACACTAGCGTAACGAACATGCTCTAGTAATTCAGTTAAAATATTGGGTTCTTTCTCCCATACATCAAGTACTAAATCTAAATCAGCCCCAGCTTCCATTACCTCAAGCAATGCTTGGTTATCAATTACATCGCCACGGCTTGCATTAATTAGCGTGGTTCCTGGCTTAAGTGCTTTTAAACGCTCTTTCCCCATCATGTGCAGTGTTTTATGCTCGCCACTTTTAACAAGGGGAACGTGAAAAGTAACAACATCTGATTGCGCTAATAACTCGTCAAGCGCTACATGTTCTTGTAGTAAGCCTTGTTCGTGCTTAATCGGATCGCACAGCAGTACAACTACGTTGAATGCTTTTAATTTTTGCGCCAAGCATGTACCAATGTTGCCCATCCCTACAATACCAATTGTTTGACCACACAATGGACGCGCATTTTCTTGGCTTAATGCAAATAAGCTACTAATTACATATTCAGCTACAGCAACCGCATTACAACCAGGTGCACTTGTAAAAGCAATATTTCTGTCATGTAGTAATTGCGTATCAATATGGTCAATGCCGATTGTGGCAGTACCTACAAAGCTCAACTTGTTAGCTTGTACCAAAAGTTCATGATTAACATTCGTCACCGAACGAGTAAGAAGAACATCTACATCTATTAATTGTTCAGGCGTTAATTTACGACCATCAAAACGCTCAACCTCACCAAAGTCTGCAAAGTACTGCTCAACTAAAGGCATATTTTGATCGGCAAGAATTTTCATTACAGAGTCCGTTTGGCAATTAAGAGGCGCCATTGTAGCGAACAACCTAACCTTTACACAAACTAAAAAGGTGCATTATAGTTAATACAAACACTCAAAAATGGAGATGTGGATTGTTTTAAATCAGCAATTAAAATTAGGAATTTAAACGATGCAAATAATAACCTTACTATTGAATACACAAAGGCCGAATCACAGCATGATTCGGCCTTTATTATGCAAAATAAACTTCAATTACATTATATTTTATTTACTTGATTTTAGTTTATAGCTCAAAATCTTTTTTGAATTTCAAACCAAATTCACTTCGATCATTACTACGCATTACGCCAACAAAACCTGATTGTTGTAGACGACCAACATCGTAAACTTCGTTTAGAACGTTTTCACCATACAGTGTAATTTCCATATCGCCATATGGATTAGTGTAGGAAATATTAAAACCAACTAGTTCACGAGAATCAATGGTCTCACTTTGGTTATAAACTGATTGCCCTTGCATTTCGCTTCGGTACGAATAGTTAGCATTAAATGCAAGTGTTGCGCCGCTCTCTAAATCCATAAAGTAAGAAGGTGCAACCATAACAGTCCAGCGTGGTGTAAGTGCAGGTGAATCGCCTTTACCTATACCTTGTACACCCTCAGCCACTTCTGTTATTTCAGAATCTAAATAACCAACTGCACTGCGAATAGTAAAGTCATCAGTAATAGCGACTGTTGTTTCAAGCTCAATACCTTGTGCTTTAGACTGGCCCGCATTTTCTACAATTGTTACAAAACCGCCACCTGCTGTTGGGTCTGAAAATGGTAATGCTAAATCAGTGTAATCAGTCACAAATACCGCAAGCATCATAGATACATTTTCGTGTACTTGGCCTTTTAGACCCATTTCGTAGTTAACCGCTTTCGTTTCGTCAAATGATACAAACTGGTCTGGTCCACCAAATGGGCGCGGTGGAAAACCACCTGTTTGGTAGCCTTTTTGAATCTGGCCATACACATTCATATTATTGCTAAGCTGATAAGATGCATTTACATCCCACGTAACTGCATCAAAATCTGCACTTACATACTTACGAGTAGGAAATGATGGGAATATAGCATTTGCATCTTTTTCATCTTTTGAATAACGAAGACCACCACCTACCGTTAAATCGTCAGTTAAATCGTAGCTTGCATTAAAGTAGGCTGCGTAAGAATTAGTTTCTTGGTTAATTTCAAAATCGCCGTAACCACCAAATGATTCTGTTACTCCGTCATTCAATAAGCCATTGGGTGTATTAAATGGGCTGAATACAAATGGGCCTGAACGTGTAAAGCCATCTTCATTAAAAAAGTAAAGGCCTGACACAAAGTCCATATTATCAAATGTTGCATTTAGTTGAATTTCAAACGAGTACTGATCAGCTCCGCCCTCTTCTGGAAACTCAGATAAGTTTAAAGGTGATGCATCGTCATCTAGGCCACCTTCATACTCAGATGTACGGTAGCTTGAGATAAATTTAGTAGTATAAGTATCGTTAATTGCCCAATCAGCCGAGAACGATGTGCCCCAACCTGAGTAAGAAGTTGATTCAATACCTGCAACGGTTGTACCTAAATCATCAGGGTCTGATGGAATTAAATCTTGAGTCAATAATGGGAAGTCGCCATTAAACACATCGTTTGCATCTAGCGGGTCAGTTAATTCAATTGTGTAAGGCGATTGACCTGACTCGTTATCAACTCCATCTAAAGCAAAAGTGAATGCTAAATCGCTGTTCGCTTGCCATTTAAGGGCTACACGACCACTGAATTCCTCTTCCTCACCAATTTCTTTCTCTGGATTTGCTAAATTAACAGCTTCACCAACACCATCACGTGTTTTGTAAGATGCACTCGCAGACATGCTTAGTTCATCGTTTAGTGAGTTATTAAAATAAACATCACCAGCAATACGTCCACGACTTCCCAGCTTAGCTGAAGTAGTTACAATACCTTCATCACCAGGTTGCTTTGTAATTACATTTACAGCGCCACCTAATGTATTACGACCATATAAAGTACCTTGTGGACCACGAAGCACTTCAACACGCTCAACATTAGGTAATGATAAATTAGAACCCATTTGACGACCTAAATAAACGCCATCTAAGTATACGCCTACACCTGGATCAGTAGTTATTATGTGATCTTGCAGACCAATACCACGAATGAACACAGACGCATGTGCTGCATTACCAACACCGTAACGGGTGATGTTTAAGTTTGGAACATATTTACCAATATCTTCAAGATTACTCATATTGGCTTTATCAATTAGGTTCGCCCCAATTGATGTGATAGCGGTTGGAGATTCAAATAAGCTCTCTGTACGTTTACGAGCTGTGACTTCGATTTTTTCAAACGCGTCTTGTTTTGCGGTTGTTTTAGCTTCTTCAGCA
>NZ_JACJDN010000305.1:0-4741 GCF_014163565.1 Pseudoalteromonas sp. SR45-5
GTTTGTATGCTTTTTATCTTTTAAATGCTGCTGCACGCTATTTAACATGTATCTATATCGACTAAGTATGGCAATGCTCGCTGATACATCATTTTTTTGAATCGTGCTTATAGTCTGCTGTACTTTTATTTCTATCGATTTAGTGCCTTGGTATAAATCGTCTAATAAAATAACTTGTGGTGTGGTTACTTGTGTATGTGTACTGATCTGCTTTTTATATTGCTCAGGGTTTTGCATTACAAAGCGCCCAGCTACATCGCTAATGCTATTATTATATCTGAATGTTTTTTGCAGCATAGTGAGTGAGTGGCTACCCACTAACTCATTAAAGCGCGTAGTAAGCGCTAAATTACCACCCGAGAACCGATAAATTGCTTGCCAGTCGTCACCAACAGCAGTAAAGCGTATTCCGTTACCATGTTTTAATATGGCACTTAAAAAAGCCATACGCGTGCTTGATATATCTTGAAACTCATCAACTAAAATGTGGCTCCACGGAATATTAAAATCTCCGCTTACTATCGCCTTTGTTGCTTGAATAATCATATCGTCAAAATCAATGGCACTTTGCGCGTTTAATTCATTTATATAAGCATCATGAATTTGCACTAACAAGTTTGCATATTGCTGGTAATTTTTAATACCGCTTTGCTTAATGCGCAGTGCTATTTGCTTATTACTTAGCTGCTCAACCCGAATAGCTTGTAAGCATTTTATGTACTTATCAATCCCTTGCTGTAACTGCCCTGAGTTATTTAATGTATGAAATATTTCATCGTTACTTAAAGGTGTTAATTCAACATTATGCTGCTTTAATTGCTTTGCGAGGGTTTGCTCTAGCTTTCCTTCTACCCAATTGTAATGAAAGGTTTCGAGTAACGTGGTGTCATTTTGTTTATGCAGTTTGCGCTTAAATGCAATTTGCTCGTTATAGTTTTTTTTATTTATATCGGCACGCGTATTCCCTTGCCTATCAATGCCAAAGTGCTCTAAGTAAATATCATATTGAGGTATATAAAAATCAGGCTTATATTGCCCACTTAGCTCTGCGCCTTGGCTAAAGTGATAATTCACCTCATAACTATGCGGTACGCAATTCAAATGCAGCCAGTTTGAAATAAGCACTTCCTGATAACTTTTTACTTTATGACCCGCAAGGCTACGGTATTCGTTATCGCGTACGTACCGCTCGTACTGTGCATTATCTTTAAAGCTAAATATATCAACCGGCTCATGGAGTAAATCTATAAATGCTTTTAAAAACTGTGGCTCGGTTTGTATTTTTTTACTTACCCATCCAGTTAACCAACTATTTAATTGAACTGGGTCAGTTGCAAATTTTGACAACTCGATTGGCTTTTTAGCACTTTGTAATAATTTAAGCCCAAGCGCATGAAACGTTAAAATAGTGGGTTCTTTGGTATGCAATTTTGCATGCGTGGCGCGTTTAATAAAACGCTCTTTAAGCTCATTTGCTGCTGTTTTATTATAGGCCAGCACCAAAATTTGCTCAGGCTTGGCAATATTGCATGCTATTAAATTTAAAGACTTTGCTACCATCACAGATGTTTTACCTGTGCCTGCTGCCGCTAATACTAAATTTTTATCGTTATCGCGTATTACCGCTAAGCGCTGCTCGGTTGTTAATGGATTTGACTCTACTTGATTAAAAAAGTCATTTTTAAGAGTTAGTTGTTTTTTTTCATATTTATGGCGCAACTGTGCAATTGCATCGTGAGTATTGGGTGTGGTGCTTAGTATATTTAAAAATTTAATACTACTTGGCGATAAGTGTTGTTGCCACACACTTGTACTTTTAGCGTACTGCTTGGTAAGCAAAAACACATCATTATTAAGTGTTTTTATGGAACTATCACGTAAAAACTCATCTAAAGCATAGCGCTTGAGCGAAATCTTTGCGTTATTTACCTTTTGCTCAAGCAGGGCTGAAAACCGCGTGTTAAGGGCTGTGTTTAAAGTGTACGCTTGTGCTTTGTTTAAAAAACTAATTGATGTATTGCTACTGTCGCACAAATTAATTTTGGCGCTAAATAAACGGTTTTTAAGTATTGAGTAATTATCAAAGTCTTTAATTAAAAATGTCCGTGCGGGAGCACTTCTAAAATGCACAACAAGGCGCTCTTGTTCAATAGTTACGTGTTTAATACGGGTAAAAAAACGGCCTAGCCAACTTGGAGTAGCAATATACTGCGCCATAATACTCAATATGAAGATATGCTTTGGCTTGATTGTAACATACTCTTTTATATTACATTTAACGCTAAATAGTAGTCATTTATCAAGCAACCTCTTAGCAGGCTGACTTTTAAAACTTAATGTTATCATTTTACTCACAACCATTAACAATTTTAAACATTTACAGATAGCGTGTTGTGTAACAATGCACAAATACACTTAATATATTTACTAGGTATATCCGCAATTAAACAATTACTTATAGCTAATTCAGTGGTTAAAAGGAGCTAACATGCTTAAAAAGTGCATTACCACAACTGCTTCAATTTTATTATTGTGCGCCTGTACAACAGAAACAGAGTCTAATTTAGTAAAAACAAAAGGAATTTGGGCAGGCTTTGAGCTGGTTTCTGACGGTAACCGCACGCGTGTTAACGCAGAGCTAAATGCGGGAGATGCTAATGGCTCAAACATTGTTTTAAGCGATAGCGACTCATTACAAGCTGTTGTTAATAACACTGCTATTGTACTTACAAAAGATACCGACTTTTTAGACGTTGATTACCAAGCGTATATAAATGCCACTGACGATAATCAACAGTTTGATATAAAATTTAAACGAGACGATGGCATAAATGCGAATTCAAGTGTGGAGCTACCTTTAAATTTTATTATTTTAACCCCGAGTAACAACCAAACTTTTAGTATTAATAGTCCCCTTACAGTTCAGTTAGATGGCACTGATCCCAATAGTACTAGTCAAGTAGAACTTAGCAGTAGCTGCACTAACAATAATAATGAAACACTTTTACAATCAATGCTTTTTGCGCTTAGTACTTCGCGCCTTGAAATAGATTTGCAAAGCTTAAATATGTTTAGCAGCTCGCAAGTAGATCAAAGTAAAACGTGTAGTTTAACAGTTAGTGTAAAGCGTGAACGACTAGGTAGTATTTAGGGTGAGTTCGCAAACCAAAGTTATATTAAAGCCCAACAATCACGCGCTATTAAAAATATGACTTTAACGTTTTAATTTGCACGCTAATTTACTCAGCGTTAAGCTACGCCTTTATTAAGTAATTTTACCAATTGTAATTGCCCTCCTTATTTATAGGAGAACAAATAACAGTTGATATAAAGGTTTATTATGACTAACAGCACATACCCTATTGGCACACCAGGCAAAAAATGGAATAACAACGATAAAGCCCAGTGGTTAGCACGCCAAAACATTAAACGCAGTTACCAAAACGAAGTCGTAACGCTAATTAATGACCTTAAAAGCACCTTAGATATAGAGCAATACGGCGAGCTTAATTACGCCGCTGGTACTTACCCATTATATATATTAAAAACGCCTAACTTTAATGCCAATAAACCAACTGTTTTAATCACAGGTGGTGTACATGGCTACGAAACCAGTGGCGTACATGGCGCACTTAGATTTGCTAAAACATCTGCTATGCAACACTCAGAGCAGTTTAATATTGTTGTTGCGCCCTGTATTAGCCCTTGGGGATATGAAACTATAAACCGCTGGAACCCTGATGCTATTGACCCTAACCGCTCATTTTACGAAGGCAGCCCAGCACAAGAGTCAGCAGCTATTATGGCGTTTGTAAAGTCACTCGATGTAGACTTAGTTGCTCATATTGATTTACACGAAACAACCGACAGCGATAACAGTGAGTTTAGACCCGCACTTGCTGCCCGTGAAGGCACGACAAACACTAATTGGAACATACCTGATGGGTTTTATTTAGTGGCCGATACCAATAAGCCTGAGCCTGAATTTCAAAAAGTAATTATCGAAGATGTAGCAAAGGTCACGCACATTGCACCGAGTGATGAAAATAACCAGTTAATAGGCGTCCCTCAAGAGCAATTTGGCGTTATTAATTACGCAGCACGCGATTTAGGTTTGTGTATGGGCTTTACAGATGCACCCTATGTAACCACAACAGAGGTATACCCTGATAGTCCAACAGCCACAGATGAAGAATGTATTTTGGCGCAAGTAGCGGTTATTAAAAGCGCCCTTAACTATATTAAAGCACTTTAATAAGTTTGCAGCCGCTTGTACCCTATTGGCTGCTAAACTAAATTTAGATAAAAAGCTAATTTAGGAGGTATTAATGGAATACAAAAATGAAAACGGACACGTTAATTTATCGCTTGAAAATAATATAGTTATTGCACAATTTAGCGGAAACCTAGAACTTGAGCTTTTAAGTAATTTTAAAACAGCGCTTTTTGAAACCATTCAATCATTTAAAGGCGAAAAATGGGGTTATATAAGTGACTCATCAAACGTTGTAGCTGCAACCCCACAGGCCGAGCAAGAAATGGTAGCCATAAGCCACAGCATGCAGCAAAACAACTGTTTAATTAGCGCGTTTGTGCTTACATCACCTATTGCTATAAGCCAAATGCAACGAATAATGCAAAACGCCAAAAGAGACGTTACTTTCAAAGATTGTCTTTTTGATAATCTAGAATCTGCAAAGCATTTTATTTTAAATGAATTAAACAATGACTTGAGCTAGGT
>NZ_JACJDN010000306.1:0-4722 GCF_014163565.1 Pseudoalteromonas sp. SR45-5
AGCACGTAGTAATGACTTTTATAGTTTAGATGAGTTGCTTGAGGAGCTATATAGCCAAGTGTTTAACGCGTCATCACCTAATACAATGACAGGTAAAATCACTCAGCGCGTGCAATTTTTAACTGGGTAGTAATAGCTTACAAGCATGCGTGTAAGCAAAAAGGCCTAAAACTAGTTAGTCGTTTAGATGAATCGTTAAATTGTGTATGTAAACTGGATCATCAACGTTTGCAGCACACACTTACAGAGTTAATTAGTAACGCTATTAAGTTTACACAAAAAGGTGAAATTACTGTTTCAGCTAAGCTTTTAAATGATGAATTTCATTTAACGGTGAGTGACACTGGCAGCGGCTTTTCGAAGAAGATTACCAGTCTTGAATTTGACTCATTTAAACAAACCAATCACTTTCAAGGGTTAAGAACTGGCCTAACCCGGGTTCAATACGTTGTAAAAGCACTGCATGGTGAAATTACTTTTACAAATAATAAAACTCATGGTGCTTTGGTGTCTTTGTATTTACCAGTGACTATAAGTAAAGCCCTCCCAACACCTCTTAAAGTAAACGACAAGCTAACGTGTTTAGTCGTTGAAGATAACCCATTAAACACTATGTTATTAACCCGTATACTTAGTTTATTAGGTTTAAGCTATGATTGCGCAGAAAATGGTAAAGTCGCGTGTGATATGGTGAGTGAAAATCAGTACGATATTGTTTTTATGGACCTAAATATGCCTGTAATGGATGGGTTTGAGGCTATTAAAAAAATACGTTCCGATCTTAATAAAGTAATGCCAATTATTGTTATAACAGCAAATACCTCACAAAATGATATAGAGCGAGTTTATGAATACGGAGCTAACCTCCATATCCATAAGCCAATAAGCCAGCAAGCAATTAAAGACGCATTAAATAGTATTAGCGTTGTTAGTGAAATAAATTAATTTTGCAGATAACAAGCTTGCTAAGCACTTTTAATATACGTTAACTTGCTGTTTTAAGGTTTATTAGGAAAAGTTAGTGCAGTCAATTACGCTTGAGCAATTTAATGGTTACTTACAAGGGCAAGGTAAAAGCCGTTACGATATATGCAACCTAGATTGGCAAGTAAACCTAGGAGAACATTGGTTACTTTTAGGTGCTAATGGAGCTGGTAAATCTGCACTGACAGCTGCGTTAATCGGTGAGGCTAAGTGCGAAAGTGGTAAGCGTATAAGTAGTATTAATAAGCTTATGCTCGTGTCTTCAGATTCGCATAAACAGTTACTAGCTCAAGAATTAGAGCATGATAAGCACACCCTCGTTAAAGACCTTGTTTTTACAGGGCATAGTAATAATGATGAGTTATTAGCGCAGCTAATAGAGTTATTTAAATTTAGCTCATTACTAAATAGGCATTTTAGAGACCTTTCAACGGGTGAAACTCGTAAACTCCTACTTATAAAAGGACTCAGCTCCCATAGTGAGTTAGTCGTGCTTGATGAGCCATTTCATGGACTCGACGTACAATCTTGCCAGCAGCTTAATAAAATACTCATAGAACTTAGCCAAATTATTACTTTTGTTTTTGTACTAAACCGCCTAGACGAAATCCCTTCATTCATTACTCACTATGGCTATGTAAACCAAGGTTGCTTGTTACATACTTTGGCAAAGCCAGGCAGTGAGCAATTGAGTGATTTACTAAAACTACTTCATTTAGAACATACCTCATTGGATGTGCCATCTCCGGATACTGAACAAGAGCAAAAGGCATTCACCGGTAATACCTTAGTTAAATTGAGTAATGCTAAAGTTAGTTACAGTGATGTAAGCATATTCAAAAATCTCAATTGGACTATAGAAAAGCATCAGCATTGGCAGCTCAGTGGAGCGAACGGTTCAGGCAAAACATGCTTATTAAATTTAATAACAGGTGATAACCCACAGTGTTATAACAATGACATTGAAGTGTTCGGTTTTAAACGTGGGACAGGGGAGAGTATTTGGGATATAAAACAGCATATTGGTTTTATATCTAACGCGCTACATATGGATTACCGC
The DNA here is from genome assembly GCF_014163565.1 of Pseudoalteromonas sp. SR45-5. NCBI lineage: Bacteria > Pseudomonadati > Pseudomonadota > Gammaproteobacteria > Alteromonadales > Pseudoalteromonadaceae > Pseudoalteromonas > Pseudoalteromonas sp. SR45-5. The sequence goes on from NZ_JACJDN010000306.1 coordinate 2,045, forward strand.
GTAAGTATATCGGCTTTAAATACTGTTATTTCAGGATTTTACGACAGCATAGGTTTATATCAAAAACCGAGCGACGCACAAATTAATATTGCTAAGCAGTGGCTGGCATTTATTGGTTTAAGTGACAAGCAAAGCACCTCATTCACCCAGCTATCGTACGGCGATCAGCGTATGTTATTAATTGTGCGGGCTATGGTAAAACATCCAACGTTACTTATTTTAGATGAACCTTGCTTGGGCTTAGATGAAGCAAACAGGCAGCGTGTACTGTTACTAATAGAGAAAATTTGTGCTGCCAATACAAGTACTGTGATTTATGTAAATCATCATGCGGCAGACAAAATTAAAGGAATAGAAAATTACTTAAAAATGGAAGACTTTCATTAAAAGCTTAGAGAAAGGTTGAGCGAGAATTCACTCAACCCATTTTTATTTTAAAGACGAGTAACGCTAAAACCTTTATCTCGAAGCTGTTTAAGTAACCCGTGTTTTTCAGGTAAGTGCAGAGCACCTACAGCAATAAATAGCTGCTCGTTTGCTAAACGCGGTGTGAGTTGTTTAACCCAATTATTATTGCGGTTAGTTAGCATTACTTGCTCGCTAATTTCACCGTAATTACTGTCATCAAAACTCATGTTGTAGTAATCGGTTAGTGTATCCATGTCACCGCTTTTCCATGCATTAACTAACTTGATAAAGTAAGTATTAATATCGGCTAGTTGCTCAAAAGTTTCTTCAATCATTTCATTGCTTAATAGCGCCATACCATCAAACATTTGTAGTTGTTGTTCTAGGGTTTCAAGCTCGCCAATTTTAATATTATGCTCTTTAGCATAACTAAGCACTTGCTTATCTATGCCGGTTTTATCCGAATAACCTGCATTTTGAAATTCAATTTGCATCATAGTTACCATAACAGCCCAAGGCTTTAAGCCATTAAACATAGCAATATCAATCGACTTTTTAGCAAAGTAATCTTTTAACTTGGTATAATTTTGTTTTGAAAGCTCAGTTTGCAACGTTTTACCGTCACTTAGCATCATAAATGGCATTGAGCGCTGCTGCATCTCAAGGGGAGTAAGTTTGCTTATATCAACTTCAACAATGACTTCTTTGCTTGCACTAATTGCATCGGTTACATTTTTAGGTAAGCCTTTCATGCTGGCATCACCAACGTGTACAGTGCCAAACAAGTAAGAGCTGACGCCATTTTTTTCTATTTTATATAAAGCAGGAGCTGCATAGCTGTTAAGGCTAAATGTTATAAGTAATGCCACAATAAAAAAGTGGCTAACACGGATAAGAGCATTCATGGTTTGTCCTTAAAATCTCAAAATTAGTAGTGTAAATACTAACCTAAATTTACTTCAGAGGTAACGTTAATATAAACGTTAGCGTATTGCTTTCGGTATTACTGGCCGTAATAGTAAAGCCATTTAAGTTACATAAGCTCTGTACAATAGATAATCCTAAACCATGGCGCTGGTTATTAGTTCTAGATGAATCTAGCTGATAGAGCGGGTCAAAAATAGCAGTGAGCTGTTCACTACTTAGTGGTTTATTTACTTTGTTACTAACAGAGATGGTCATGTTTGTGCTGTTATTTACGGCAGTTAATTTAATTGGTGCCTCAGAGAGTCCATAAAATAGTGCGTTATCGATTAAGTTACATAAAATGGTATTTAAACTAAATTCGTCAGCATTAAGTGTAAACTCGTCAGTTATCTCATTATTTAAACGCGCTTTAATACTTAGGTGCTTAAAGGTCAGCTCATCAACAATTTGATTTACTAGGTTATTTAGAATGATATTTTGTGCATTTAATTGCATTGCACTGCTACTTGAGCGCTGCAACAGTAATAGGTTGCTAACAATTGTTTTCATGCGCTGTGAAATATTAAGCACATCACTGGTATAGGTGTCGCTAATGCGTTTATCGTCAGGGTAGCGAATAGCCACCTCTGAGAGGCTTATTAGTTCAGCTATTGGGGTTTTAAGCTCGTGTGCAATGTCGCTTGTTAGGCGTTTTTCATTACTATAGAGTTGCTGATTAACGGTAATAAACTTATTTAGCTCGTTACGTATAGGTTCTATTTCTTCTACTTTAAAGTCGCTTTCTATTGTTTGCGCAACACCGGTAATATCGAGTAACTTAATTTGGTCGTTTAAGTTGTGTAGCGGGTGTAGGCCTTTATTTACAATACGTGTCACTAAATAGCGCACACCAAACACACCAAGCACACAGGTTAAAATAAAAACCAGATCAATAATAATCAATACTTTATTAAGTTCGGCGGTGGGCGCTGCAATCGCAAGAGTCATGGTATTAAAAACAGCAGAGTGGGTGGGATTTCTATCATCTTTTTGGGCTACAAAGTGACTTATAAGTGCGCGGCCATCACGCCCGTTAGGAAGCTCGTAATCTATAATTTTAGATTCGTTTATCGGCATTTCTAAAAAAGGCAGGTTAGCATTTTCATAAAGCTCTAATGAGTCCGAGCGCTCAAACACATCACTGCCATGCCATAACTGGTAAAACTCCGTGGCATCGGCTGCTTCATACTCCGACATAAACTCACCAGCAAAATCAAATTCAACCACGTTGTTGTCATCTTCAACTAAGGTTTTTAAGTAGTTAGCTTTGTTAGTTAAAGACTGATTGAACTGATCTTCCACCC
>NZ_JACJDN010000307.1:0-4706 GCF_014163565.1 Pseudoalteromonas sp. SR45-5
GGGCAGTTAGTGCAAGGGCGTATTTTAGCGGCTATATTTTTTGCACTCGCTATTATAATAAGTTACGCACTAATTTATGTGCTTGTAGGCTTTGTACTTGTGCCTATTATTTACTTATGGTCGATTATTGACGCAGCGCGTTATAGATCGCGAAGTTAACGGCTTTAAAGTTGAGTAAAATAGCGCCCTTGTGGCGCTATTTTACTTTATATGTCCTGTGGTTTGCGGGCGTTTACGTATATAATTACGCAATTAAAGATTTACAGGCAAACCCTATGGAATATCAATTTATTCGCGACCCTATTAGTGGGCTACGTATTAAAATAAGCAGTGAACACGCTATTATTGGTCGCTGGCTAAACGAAGAAATAGGCAAAGACAAAGTAGCTATGGTGCAAGCGCTTATTGCATCGGTGAGTTCAAGCTATGAGCCGCTAACGCTAAAAGGCCAAGAAATAGATTTAATATTAACCAAAGACGAAGCACTATTTGAAGCCCATGCGCTTCATCAAGACAGTGAAGACCTAATAGCGTATCAAGATGACGATTTAGCGCTTGAAGAAAATGGTTTAAGTAGTGGTTGTGGCTTTGAAGATTTCATTGATTTAATTGATTCATGGGCTGAATTTACGACTTCACGATAAACATAATTAGCACACTAATAAAAATATACAGCAATGCACAATCAGCATTTTATCTGTATTATTCTGTTTATAAACTTATTCAAAGTAGAAAGTGAAAATGAGAAATATTGATTTAAAAATTATAGATAAGCGCCTAGGCACTGAATTCCCATTACCAAAATATGCAACAGAAGGTTCTGCTGGTATTGACCTTAGAGCTTGTATTGAAGCCGATCTAGTTTTAGAACCTGGGCAAGTTGAACTTATTCCATCTGGTTTTGCTGTACATATGAAAGATAATGGTCTTGCCGCGACTATAATCCCTCGCTCAGGATCTGGTCATAAGCATGGCTTAGTCATGGGTAATTTAGTTGGGCTTATTGACTCAGATTATCAAGGGCAAATATTTATTTCTCTTTGGAATCGCAGTAATAAAACATATACAGTTGAAGTGGGTGAAAGAATAGCTCAGCTTGTGTTTGTACCAATTGTACAAGTAGGTTTTAACGTTGTTAACGAATTTGATGCGACTGAGCGTGGAGAAGGTGGTTTTGGTAGTTCAGGTAAAAGCTAACTAAATACTAAGGATAGTCTATGATACTTGCAAAGGATTTAGAAAATAGAAGAATAGATATAGCTCCTCTGTGCACTGATTCGGCAGAGCAGGTTTCTGTTGATCTTAGTGTCGGCTCTATGTACAAGAAAGCTGGGGATTCTGATTGGAGAAATATCACAGATAAAGTCGTGATTTCGCCAAACAGTTGCTTACTTATCTGTACAGAACAGACAATAAAGATGCCGAATAATGCCTTTGCATTTTTGTCTTCTAAAGGAAGTCTTGGTGCGAAGGGAATCCTCGTCGCAAATACCAAGGTAGATCCTTTATTTGAAGGAAAGCTACACATACCGGTTTTTAACGTAGGTAATAAAAAAGTATCTTTATCAGCGAAGGATAAATTTTGCTCTCTGACTTTTTTGACGACAGAGCATCCAATTATTGGCGACAGTACCAGAAATGCTGTAAATATTGAACCTAGTGATACAAGTATAATTAAAGACTTCTTCAGTAACCATACACCGCATGTAATCACGGGAGTTGTGTCTATTTTAGCATCGCTAATGGCAGTTCTTTTAACATACCTACTTACAAAGGCATAATGATGATTCTGACACAAGTTGCACTTAGAGCTCTAGTTGAAAAGAATGCAGTGGTTAGAAGGAACCAGGATGTTGTTGTTGATACAACATCAATAGGGCTCCATTTAGATAATCAGTTTACTAAATATGCACCTTATGATGGTGAGGCTTTTACTCCACCAAGAAAAATGGAAACAACAACGACGACATTAGGTGAAGGACAAGACATTATTCTTCCGCCTAATGGTAAGTTGCTTGCGTGTACACAAGAAGAAATCGTATTACCTACTAACAAATTTGGATTGGTACAAACCAAGGGCTCAATTGCTCGAGGTTTTCTGTTTGCTCACGTGTGTGATGGTCAAATAGATCCTGGGTATAGAGGAAAAATTACTTTGGAATTAATTAATATGAGTGAATTTTACTATAAATTAGTACCAGGTATGCCTATAGCTTCTTTATTTCTTTTTGAAACGGACACTGATGTAGCAGGTTATGCTGGGCGCTATCAAAATTCAATGCACCCAACAGCCATGACTTAAAAGAGCATTACCAAAAAGCTAGTTTATCCAAAGTTGAGTTAAATAATCTTACGATAGTCGGTAACACTCAGGTAATCGGCTATTTCGTTATGTGGTTGTTGGCTATCAGGGTTAGCAACTGCCAGTAAGTGCTCGATGCCGTATTCTCGTGCGGCATTTAATACCGGCACACTGTCATCTACAAACAAAGTGCGCTGCTTATTAAACCCTAAGTCTTTTTGTACTTGGTGCCACAAACTTTGCTGCTCTTTACTTACTCCATATTCATGAGTAGACACTACACCATCTAGGTAGTTATCAATCGCTGTATGCTCAAATTTTAGCATGACGCTCTCAGGGTGGGCGTTGGTAAGTAAAATTAACTCTTTGCCTGCTTTTTTAAGCTCGGTTAAAAAATGAGGTACGTCTTCGCGCATTTTAATTAAATGCTGAGACTCTCGTTTAAGCTCCATTATAGGCAAGCTTAATTGCTGCTCCCAATAATCTAAACAATACCACTGTATTTGACCGTTCACAGCTTGATAGCGTTTTAAAATATCTGCTTTAGCTGCATCTAGGCTAATGCCTCTAGCTAATGCGTGTTGCGCAGGGATAACGTTAAGCCAAAAATGACTGTCGTAATGTAAATCGAGTAATGTTCCATCCATGTCGAGCAAAACGGTATCGATTTTTGACCAATTTAACATAGGAATTTCAACTTATAAGGTTTATTATTGAACTAACTGCCATGATAGCAAATTAACGCCAATGACACAGAAAAAGCACCCAACACCACCACAAATCCTCAGTAACAATGTTGTTGCTAAAAGTCGCCTGTTTACTGTGGAGTCTTTAGAGTTAAAGTTTTCTAATAACGAAGAGCGCCAGTATGAGCGAATTCGCGGCGGTGGCCGGGGAGCAGTGATGATTGTTCCGTTAAGTGCAGATAATGAGTTACTACTTGTACGTGAATACTGTGCGGGCACAAACAATTACCAGTTAGGTTTTCCTAAAGGCTTAATTGATCCGGGCGAAACCCCAGAGCAAGCTGCTAACAGAGAACTTAAAGAAGAAATTGGCTTTGGTGCTGAGTATTTTAAACCATTAAGAACAGTAACAATGGCGCCGAGTTACTTTAATGCCACTATGCATATTTTATTTGCTAAGCAATTATACCCACAAACCCTTATTGGCGACGAACCAGAGCCGCTTGTTGTTGTTAAGTGGCCATTAACTCAGTGGCAGTCATTATTAGACCAAGAAGATTTTACCGAAGCACGCAGTGTTGCAGCTTTGCTATTATTAGATAAGTATTTAGCGTCTGGAGCTGCCGATGAATAAATTAATCGAACCGTGTATTGAATTAGCTGAGCGTGCTGGCGATGCAATTATGGCCATTTATAAAAAAGGCGATATTGGCCAACAAGAGAAATCAGATAATACGCCTGTCACCAAAGCTGATTTAGCAGCAAATGACGTACTGGTTGCTGGATTAAAAGCACTTGCGCCCGATATCCCAATTATGTCGGAAGAAACACCTATACCAGCACTCGCCGACAGACAGGACTGGCAGCGTTATTGGTTGCTCGATCCGATGGATGGTACTGGCGAATTTATTTTAGAAAGTGGCGACTTTGCAGTAAACATTGCATTGATTGAAAATAATCACCCTGTGCTTGGTGTTATTCATTGGCCTGCAAAAGGTGTGACTTATTTTGCTACAGCTAAAAATGGTGCCTTTAAACGTGAAAACTCAATTGATAAGCAAATATCTGTAGCGCCGCCAGAGAGCTTGACGCTTGCAGTGAGCCGCCGCCAAAAAATAGAAGCGGTGAGTCAGTATTTAAATAGTCAGTTTACAACGATTGCTATTGGTTCGTGTTCTTTAAAAGCCTGTACTGTTGCAGAGGGCAAAGCAGATTGTTTTTTAAGAATTGGTCCAACGGGAGAGTGGGATACAGGTGCTTCACAAGTTATTGTTGAAGAAGCAGGTGGTTGTATTACCGATGCAGAATTCAATCCGCTAACGTACAACCAACGCGAGAGTACTGAGAACCCTGACTTTATAGTGATGGGACATCCAGACTGGGAATGGCAAAAAATGATTAATCCGCATCAAAGGTTGAGCGCAGAATAGCAATTTGATTGCTTTTTGTTCGGTTGAACAACTTTAATTAGTTTAGGCCTTGCATTAAATGTTTATTCCTATATAGTAGCGCTCTCTTCAAGGCAGGCTCGTAAATATTACGAAAATGTTTTAAAGAAATTACAGGCGCGGGATGGAGCAGTCTGGTAGCTCGTCGGGCTCATAACCCGAAGGTCGTCGGTTCAAATCCGGCTCCCGCAACCAATTTTTTATAAGATTTGGTTACTGTAAACTCTAGCTTAAGAGATAAAATAAAGTAGTCGATAGACTTAAAATATA
>NZ_JACJDN010000308.1:0-4695 GCF_014163565.1 Pseudoalteromonas sp. SR45-5
AGCAGCTTGCATCGCTAATTTTGATTGCCCATCAAGCAGGTTAACATTAAGGTTTGGTGCGGTAGCGTTTAATATATCACTAAACTGCGCTTTGCGTTTTTCGTTAACCAACGGCACCACAATTTTAAGATTGGGGTTTTTAGCTTGCAGCTCAGCAGCTGTTTTAATGTAAGTCTCGCTTAGCAAACCAACTTCAGAGCCTCGACTACCAGGTAGCAGCGCCAGTACTTTGTCATCAAGGCTTAAGCCGAGTTCTTCTCGTGCTTTAGTATCGTCGTGCTCAAGTGCTATGTCGTCTGCCAAGGTATGCCCCACAAATGTACATGGCACTTGGTGCTTATCGTAGAACTCTTTTTCAAATGGTAATAATGCTAACACTAAGTTAGTGGCTGCACTTATTGTATGAATGCGCTTTTCGCGCCACGCCCAAACAGACGGACTTACATACTGTACGGTTTTAATACCCGCATCTTTAAGTGGCTTTTCTACACGTAAGTTAAAATCCGGTGCATCAATACCTATAAATACATCAGGTGGGTTATCTACAAAATGCTGCACGAGTTGTTTACGTATTTTAAGCAAACGTGGTAAACGCCCTAGCACCTCAACAAGCCCCATAACCGAAAGCTCATCCATGTCGTAAAGTGTTTTACAGCCCTGCGCTTGCATTTTAGGTCCTGCTATTCCTTCAAAAATAGCGTCCGGAAAGTGTTTTTTAAGGGCTTTAATTAAGCCTTCACCTAAAATATCGCCCGACAGTTCACCTGCCACAATACCAATACGTAGTTGTTTTTTATCTTTATTCATTTGATTTTATTTCACAAGTAAACCAGGCGTTCATGCTTGTTAGTTTACCGTGTTTTACTGTTTGGTTAAACGCTTTAAATAACTGGTTTTTTATCACCTAAGTTAAGGCTTTATGTTGTTTGTTTTTAATACTGATGTAGCATAGGAAATATATATTAAGTTTTACTAATATGTATGTTGACAAAGATTGCACAAACGTAAATACTATTACAAACTTTCAGTAATTACTGAAAGTTCATTAAATTTTAACTTTGCCAATAAAATGTTGCCCTGTTAATCCGTCACTCTCAAGGAGCCAATAATGATAGATGAAACCTTTGTGGATCTATCGCGATTACAGTTTGCTGTTACCGCTCTCTTTCATTTCTTATTCGTACCGTTAACGATAGGTATGACCTGGATTTTAGTTATTATGGAATCGGTTTATGTTATGACCGGTCGCGAAATTTATCGTGATATGACTAAGTTTTGGGGAAAATTGTTTGGTATTAACTTTGCTATTGGTGTGGCGACAGGCCTTACCATGGAATTTGAGTTTGGTACTAACTGGTCTTATTATTCCCATTACGTAGGTGATGTTTTTGGGGCCCCCCTGGCAATTGAAGGTTTAATGGCATTCTTTTTAGAATCGACCTTTGTAGGTATGTTCTTTTTAGGCTGGGACAGGCTTTCTAAACGCCAACATTTAGGCGCGACCTTTTTAATGGCCATTGGTACTAACATGTCGGCGCTGTGGATTTTAATTGCCAACGGTTGGATGCAAAACCCAGTAGGCGCTGAATTTAACTATCAAACCATGCGCATGGAAATGACCAGTTTTGCAGAGCTTGTGTTTAACCCTGTAGCCCAAGTTAAGTTTATTCATACTGTATCGGCAGGTTATGTAGCAGCGTCTATGTTTGTGCTTGGTATTAGTAGCTGGTACATATTGAAGGGTCGTGATTTAGCATTTGCTAAACGCTCTTTTTCAGTCGCATCAGGCTTTGGTTTAGCGTCAATTTTGTGTGTAATTTTACTCGGTGACGAATCAGGCTACGAAGTAGGCGAAGTCCAAAAAGTAAAACTTGCCACAATTGAAGCCGAATGGCACACAGAAGAAGCTCCGGCTGCTTTTACCGCATTTGGTTTTCCTGATTCAGAAAAGCAAGTAACACATGCGGCGGTTAAAATACCTTACGCACTTGGGTTAATTGCTACGCGCTCACTAGATGAGCAAGTAACGGGTATTAACGACCTAGAAAAACAACATGAAGTACGTATTCGCAACGGTATGATTGCTTATGAATACCTTACAAAACTTAGAAACGGTGAAGATACGCCAGATAATATCGCCAAATTTAATACTCTAAAAGATGATTTAGGCTATGGCTTGCTACTTAAGCGCTACACACCTGATGTTGTAGATGCTACTGAAGAACAAATTCAAAAAGCTGTTAAAGACTCTTTTCCTAAAGTAGGCCCTATGTTTTGGTCATTTAGGATTATGGTTGCCTGTGGTGTGGCCATGCTAGGTGTCTTTATATTGGCATTTTACTACAACGCACACCGCGTTATTGAGCAAAAACGCTGGTTGTTATGGGCTGCCGTATTGAGTATTCCACTACCTTGGATAGCGATTGAGTTTGGCTGGATTGTTGCCGAGTATGGTCGTCAACCTTGGGCTATATCTGAAATACTGCCGACCTTTTTAGCCACGTCGTCACTAACAGTAAACGATATTTTAATTAGCTTAACTGGGTTTATTGTTTTCTATACTGGTTTAGCCATTGTGGAAGGCTGGCTGATGATCCGCTTTGTTAAGCAAGGGCCAAGCTCGCTACATACTGGTAAGTATCATTTTGAATTACCAAGCAAAGCTGATAAAACTGAAGGAGAGCAATCATGATTTTTGATTATGAAACATTAAAAATGCTTTGGTGGTTGATCATTGGTGTGCTGCTTATTGGTTTTGCTATTACCGATGGTATGGATATGGGCGTTGCTATGTTGCTCCGCCTCGTTGGTAAAACAGATTCAGAGCGCCGCACAGTAATAAACACAATTGGCCCGCATTGGGATGGTAACCAAGTATGGTTTATAACTGCAGGCGGCGCGTTATTTGCGGCGTGGCCTATGGTTTATGCAGCTGCATTTTCGGGCTTTTACTTTGCCATGATGCTAGTACTCTTTGCTTTGTTTTTTAGACCACTTGGATTTGATTACCGCAGTAAAGTAGACTCAAAACGCTGGCGCAATAACTGGGATTGGGGCTTGCTTGCAGGCAGCGCGATTCCAGCATTAGTATTTGGTGTTGCGTTTGGTAATTTATTTTTAGGCGTACCGTTTAATATTGATAACCTTATGCGTGTAAGCTACCAAGGATCATTTTTTGGCTTGCTTAACCCATTTGGATTACTTGCAGGTTTAGTGAGTATTACCATGTTAGTTGCGCATGCGGGTATGTGGTTACAACTTAGAACAGCAAGTGTGGTCGCAGAGCGTTCGGGTCAATATGGTCGCTATTCTCTTATTGTGTTTATCGTGTTATTTGCTGCAGCTGGTTTTTGGGTGGCTAACTTAACGGGTTACCAAGTTGTATCTATGGCTGATACACAAAGTCATGCAGACCCTTTAGCTAAAGTAGTCACTACAGCGCAAGGTGCTTGGTTAAGTAATTACAGCACTCGTCCGTGGACAATGACCTTCCCTATTTTAGCCTTTGCAATGGCATTAAGTGCACTTGTGTTTTCAAAATTAAATAAACCTGCACTTGGACTTATTTCAACAAGCTTAATGTTAATTGGCGTAATTATGACGGCCGGTGTTTCTCTGTTCCCATTTATTATGCCATCAAGTAATAACCCTAATATTAGCTTAACAATTTGGGATGCGGTATCGAGCCATAAAACGCTCAATATAATGTTTGTTGCAGTGTGTATTTTTGTACCACTAATATTGTCCTACACCACTTGGTGTTACGTAAAAATGTGGCGCAGAGTAACGGTAGAAGAAATTGAAAACAACACTCATGGTAGCTACTAAGGAGACTAAACAATGTGGTATTTCGCTTGGATTTTAGGTGTACTTTTGGCCTGTACCTTAGGTGTAATAAATGTAATGTGGTACGAATTTCATCAAAATAAAAACAGCATTGCTGATGATGAACAAGCCATGCACGATTTATTAAATGATGCTAACAACACAAAAGATGACGACTAACCCCCGGCCAGATCGCGCGCAGCAGCAATCACTGCGCGCTTTTTTAAAGCGTCAAAGTAAACCCGCTGCAGTGTGGTTAAAGTTAAGCATTGCACTGGGTACTTTTAACGCATTACTGATGATTGCAGGTGCTTATTTACTGGCTCAAGCTATTCATAATGTAATGTTTGAAGGTAATAATTTAGCCCAAGTCACTCATTTATTATGGCCCTTAGCAGGCATTATTTTATTGCGCGCGGTGTTTTTAGCGTTAAGTGAGCGCTTAAGTGCATTTGCTGCGCTTAAAATAAAATCGGCTATGCGCCAAACACTTCTCCATAAGCTCAGCTTACTTGGGCCTAGTTATATAGAACAACACGGCCAAGGCGCTACATTAAATACCCTGCATAATGGCGTTGAAGCACTTCACGACTATTATGCTAAATACTTGCCAGGTGTTGCTTACAGCGCGCTTATTCCGCTGGCAATATTGGTAGTTATTTTTCCGACAGATTATAAAGCTGGGCTGATATTTTTATTAACCGCCCCACTTATTCCTTTTTTCATGATTTTAGTAGGCTCTAAAGCCGAAGCTTTAAACCAAAAACGCTGGAAGCAACTTGCTGTACTGGGCAATTACTTTTTTGACCGCGTGCAAGGTTTAACTCAGCTAAAACTATTTAATGCAACATGTACCGAGCTTAAACAAAT
>NZ_JACJDN010000309.1:0-4669 GCF_014163565.1 Pseudoalteromonas sp. SR45-5
GAAACATTAAAAGCGTGCTAATCATTATTACACGCTTTTATATTAATTAGATGCTATTAATGGATATGATGGCATTCATGGCTTTCAATTTGTAATACACTATTACGTACATTAAATTTTTCGGCTAATAATTGCTCTACTTTCATACGACACGCTTCATCATGTTTTTCAATCGTACAATGTTGTTTAAGGACAACGTGTGCGCCTACTACAATACCATTATATTTGCGCGTTACAGTGACATTATGGACATTATGAACATGTTCCATATCTGTAATTTTACTTTCAATATCAGTAACTTTAGGAAGTTTCGCTTTATTTAGGCGTAAACCTTTTATACAACTAATTATGACCTTAATACCGGTGAATAATACGAAAGAAGCAATTAACATACTCGATAAAATATCGATTACAACCCAGCCTGTAAAATATATAAGAATACCGGCAACAAATGTCGATACGGTAGAAATCAGATCAAAGAATGAGTGTAAAAATACCGCGTACACATTAATACTCGCTTTGCGGCCTTTATATAAAACCCATGCAGCAGCCCCATGAAATAAAAAACCAATAGCAGCAATAACCGACATTAAATAACTATTGATAGCCAGCTCATTTCCTTCATGTTGGTGTATATAGCGCTCACCACCTTCATACAAAATAATTAAACTGATTGCTAGGTATAAAAACCCGTTCACTAGGCCACCAAAAAGCTCTGCTCGTTGATGGCCATCGTTATAGGTTTTGGCAAAATGAATAGCGAGACTTGATGCTATCAGTGCGATGAATAACGAGCTATTGTGAACAAACAAATGCCCCGCATCAGCAAGAACAGCAAGCGAATTAGAATAATAAGCACCTATAACCTGAATTACCATAAACGAACACGTAATTGCTAGCGCAATTAGTAACCGACGACGAGAAGCTTGGTGTGTAGTGATTTCTGTCATGAAATGCTTGAATAACCTATACTTAAAGTGCAAATAAGCCAAAGATGGCTTAGAGTAGAAATGGGTAATGATATACAGTATCAATTATAATACGTACTGCCCGCAAACGCACTAAAAACTTAGTAAATCAAAAAAAATGTGCTAATAGTTAGTAAAGAAAAAGAATTTAATTATGGCTTGGACACATGGAGAGTTGAGTGAGTAATAACCTATCAGAAGAAGCATGGCAAAACTTGGAGTTATTGCCGTTTTGTGTATTACTTTATGATGCAAATGAAGATATATTTAAAGTTAACAGCCAGGCACAGGACTTGTTTGACTTAAAAGACCAATCACATTTTTATAAAACTGATTTTTCACACATCACTTTAACCAATCATCACAGTAAAAAAAATCTGTTGATCGAGGAGTTATTCTTTGATTATTTTACGGCAAATAACCAATGCCAGTTTATTTTATCGAAACAATCATCCAAATTGCTACTCAACGTAAAATTTGCAAATTTACCTAATTCAAACTCCATTATTATTATCGATATATTAAATAACAACGTGGATGAACAATATGATTTTGATAATATTATATCGAACATCTCAACTGACTTAATTGATATTCAAAATGACGATGTTGATAAGCATATCAACTATGCATTAAAAGCAGTCGGTACGGTTTGCAATGCCGATAGGAGTTATCTTTTTAAGTTTTCCGATGATGGTAAAACTATTAATAACACTCACGAATGGGTCAATGATGGTATCAAAGCTTTTAAAGACGACTTACAAAACCTTTTAAAAAGCGACCTCCCTTATTTTTTTAGTTCGATGGCCCGTACCCATTTATTCAGAGTGAATGATGTATCTTTGCTCCCCATTCAAGCAATGAGCGAAAAAACGATTTTCCAGCGACAAGAAATAAAATCGGTACTTTGCATTGGTTTACGCTATGACAAAGAACTGGTTGGCTTTATTGGCTGTGATTGTGTAATTCAAAAGCAAGACTGGACAGATTTAGACCTTATTCGCCTAAGGTTAGTAGGTGAAATGCTTGCTAATGCTTTCAAAAATTTAAATTATAAGCAAGAGCTTCAACAAACTCAGCAGCAACTCATTAACGCCAACCAAAAACTCAATAAACAAGTCAATACGGATGGCCTTACAAACATTGCTAATAGACGTTGTTTTGATCAGACTTTAAAATGCGAAATTAAGCGTTGTGCACGTAATAAAGAATCTATCAGTTTAATTATGTGTGATATTGATTTTTTTAAGCGTTATAACGATAACTATGGGCATCAGCTTGGCGATGAAGTGCTAAAGCGAGTGGCCAAAGCGCTACACAATATTTGTAAACGCGAAGGTGATCTAGCAGCTCGTTTCGGGGGTGAAGAATTTGCGATAGTTTTACCTGCAGTCGACACAGAACACTGTCAAAGGTTTGCTGTTCTTATTCAGGAAAAAATCGCAGAACTCGCAATTGAACATAACTTTTCAACTGTAAGTAAATACCTCACTTTAAGCATTGGGTTTTATAGTTTCATACCCAATCACAAAACAAAACCCAAAGAGGTTATAACTAACGCCGACATAGCCCTTTATAACGCAAAAGAAACAGGTAGAAATAAAATAGCTAGTTTTTAAAAACCGACTAAGGAGCCGCACTGCAGTGAGTTTTAGTGCTTTAAAGTTTGCTGTAGTGATAGTCCATACACCTGAAATTATAAACAATACAACTACTCAGTGATTTACGCGTAGTAAGTTAAGTAAGGCGTTGAAAGTGAGCAACCAATTATCGCCGGTACTGAGGTTTTAGTAACTAAAAAAGAAGTGGGTGTTATGTGGGTTACGCCTAAAAGCTAATCATCACTGAAAATTACAAGTTACAGTAAAACGGGCGGCTCAAACTGCCCGTTTTTTATACCGGAGATCTGAAATACAGCGCCTTGTTCACCAACAGTATTATTAATCGCTTCATCAAATGCCGATGTTACAAGTAGCAACTCAGCATTTTCACCACCGAAGGCGGTGCACGTCGGTTTTAATGCACAAAGCTCTATTGTTTTAATTAGCTCACCGCTTGGGGATAAACACATAACACATCCCATTCCCCAAACAGCTAGCCACAAATTGCCTAATTTATCGGTTACGCAGCCATCGGGGTCAACATCAGTATTATTAAATTGATAAAAAACACGTGGCTCAGCGCAAGGCTCACCAGTTTTCTCATCCAAATCTAATACATAAATGCAACTAGTTAAAGAGTCGCAGTAATAACCGCGTAAACGGGACTTATCAAAACACAATCCATTTGGGATACTCAAACCACTTACAACGGCTTTAAGCTGGTTTTTATAATAACGGTATATTTTACCATCCCCTTTTTTAGCATTTACATCCATTGTACTTAACCAAAAGCCACCCCATGGATCAGCACGGCCGTCGTTTGAACGTCGATTTAGCTGTGTATTTTCAATACTAAGGATAAGATGGCGAGTGCTTGAATTAATATGGTATTTGTATATACCAGTACTTGTCCCTAGCAATAAGTGCTGCTCATCAATCCACGCTATTGCACTGAGCGTATCGGGCATATTCACGGTTTTTAGTTGGCTTTCGCTGTGTATATTTTTGCTTAAAAGTAATTTTTTATTTATATCGACCCAAAAAAAAGTGTTCAGCATAGGATGCCAAAGAGGACTTTCTGCAAGCTGACTCTGTGTGCTTTCAAAAATGGTTACGCTAGGATCAAACATAAGTAGTTATTCTTTATTATTAACAAAGCCTTGTAATACTAAACCTTACCAGAAAGCAGTGAGTTTCGCGATGTGTACCCGGCTTTAATTTTTTATCATCTTCAGTAATCTCTATCGCATTTTTTAGACTGAGTTGATAACATCAAATTTCATAAAAAGGATTGGCCATGAACAACAATAATAAAAACACACTCGTCGTTGAAGGCGGTGCAATGCGCGGTATATTTGCCGCAGGTGTGCTTGATGAGTTTTTAAAACAGCAATACCACCCGTTTGAACGCTATTTTGGTGTTTCAGCCGGAGCAACTAATATAGCCGCATTTTTATGCAAACAACCAATGCGAAATTATAAAGTGATTACCGACTATTCATGCCGTCCTGAATTTATTAATTTAGCGCGCTTTATTAAAGGTGGTCATTTATTTGATTTAGATTGGTTATGGCAAGAAACAATTCGCGAAATACGCCTTCATACAGAGGTATTCGAACAAACTCCACAAGAGTTTTATATTGTATCTACGGCAATCGAATCAGGCAAAGCACACTATTTAAAAGCCACCAGCGCCGATATGGTGCATCAATTAAAAGCATCATGCGCTATACCCATTGCATATCGTGACTACCCTATTATTAATGACATAGCGATGACCGATGGCGGTGTTGCTGATTCAATTCCGGTTATAAAAGCTTACGAAATGGGTGCACGCGAAATCACCGTTATTTTGTCTCAATGTTTAGGCTATCGTAAAAAGCTAAGTAAGGCACCTTGGCTTACTAAAAAAATGTATAAAAACTATCCAGCATTAATTCAAACGACCTTAAACAGGGCTAATTTTTATAATAAGTCTATCGATTTTATTATGAATCCACCAAATGACTGCAAAATCAATATTATTGCTCCACCGACTAATTTTAAAGTTGGCCGAGCCACTAAAAAGTTTGAAATACTTAATAGTGGTTACAATATGGG
>NZ_JACJDN010000030.1:0-14587 GCF_014163565.1 Pseudoalteromonas sp. SR45-5
CCGCCGTATACTTTTGCAAGTACGTTAGTGATTGCTGCAGTTAGTGTAGTTTTACCGTGGTCAACGTGGCCGATTGTACCAACGTTTACGTGCGGTTTTACGCGTTCAAACTTTTCTTTTGCCATCTTAAAAAATTCCTAATAAAGAAATTAAAGCCTGACTCACTATTGAGCCAGACAAGCTAAAATTATATAACAGCGCGAGCTGAAATTATTGTATCTGCGACATTTTTAGAGGCTTCAGCGTACTTCACAAACTCCATAGAGTATGAGGCACGGCCCTGTGTTGCAGATCGTAAAGCAGTTGCATAACCAAACATTTCAGAAAGAGGAACTTGCGCATTAATTTGCTTAAGTCCACCTAATGCATCTTCCATGCCTTCGATTATGCCGCGGCGACGGTTTAAGTCGCCAACTACATCACCCATATTTGAATCAGGAGTGAGTACTTCAACCTTCATTACTGGCTCTAAAAGTACAGGGTTAGCTTCAAGCGCCCCGTTTTTCATTGCCAGTGAACCTGCTATTTTAAATGCCATTTCATTCGAATCTACATCATGGAATGAACCATCATATAAAGTCGCTTTAACGCCAAGTAATGGGTAGCCTGCCAGTACACCTTGAGACATTTGCTCTTGGATACCTTTGTCTACCGCAGGAACGAATTCTTTAGGAACTGAACCACCTACGGTTTCGTTAACGAACTCGTAAATTGGTGACTCATCATCCGTAATATCCATCGGTTCAAGTTTAATCCAAACGTGTCCATATTGGCCACGACCACCTGACTGACGTATAAACTTCCCTTCAACCTTAACAGTTGAACGAATAGCTTCTCGGTATGAGACCTGCGGCTTACCAACGTTACATTCAACACTGAATTCACGTTTCATACGGTCGACGATGATATCTAAGTGAAGTTCACCCATGCCAGAGATTATAACCTGGCCTGATTCTTCGTCAGTTTGTACGCGAAAAGAAGGATCTTCAGCAGCTAGTTTACCTAGTGCGATACCCATCTTATCTTGGTCAGCTATAGTGCGGGGCTCAACCGCAATAGAGATTACTGGTTCTGGGAATTCCATACGCTCAAGCGTAATAATAGAATTCGGATCACACAGTGTTTCACCTGTTGTTACGTCTTTAAGACCAATAGCTGCCGCGATGTCGCCTGCGAAAACTTCTTTGATCTCTTCACGAGAGTTTGAATGCATCTGTACGATACGGCCAAGTCGCTCACGCTTACTTTTTACTGGATTATATACCGTGTCACCCTGTTTAACAGTACCAGAGTAAACACGGAAAAAGGTCAAGGTTCCAACAAACGGGTCTGTTGCAATCTTAAATGCGAGTGCAGCAAACGGCGCTTTATCATTAGCTGGACGTTCTTCCTCAGTACCATTTTCTAAGATACCTTGGATTTGTTTCACTTGCTCTGGTGACGGCATATATTCAACAACGCCATCAAGCACAGCTTGAACGCCTTTGTTTTTAAATGCGCTACCACAAGTAACTGGAACAATCTCATTTGCTAATGTTCGTTGGCGTAAAGCATTTTTAATTTCTGCTTCACTTAACTCTTCACCTTCTAAGTATTTATCCATTAGTTCTTCTGTTGCTTCAGCAGCGCTTTCAACTAAATGAGCGCGCCATTCTTCAGCTAATTCCAGAAGTTCTGCCGGTATTGCCTCATAAGAGAAAGTCATACCCTGGTCCTCTTCGTTCCAGTTAATCACTTTCATTTTTATAAGGTCAATAACACCTTTAAAGTCGTCCTCAGCGCCTACAGGCAACTGAATTGGAACAGGCGTTGCTCCAAGACGAGATTTCACCTGGCTGACCACTGCTAAGAAGTCTGCGCCCGTGCGATCCATTTTATTTACGAAGATCATTCTCGGAACTTCGTATTTGTTCGCTTGACGCCAAACTGTCTCAGTTTGCGGCTGTACACCAGATGAAGCACAAAGAACAACTACCGCACCATCTAGTACGCGTAAAGAACGCTCTACTTCGATAGTGAAATCTACGTGTCCTGGAGTATCAATAATATTGATACGATGGGCGTCAAATTGAGCATCCATCCCTTTCCAAAAACACGTTGTTGCAGCAGAAGTGATTGTGATACCACGCTCTTGTTCCTGCTCCATCCAATCCATAGTTGCAGCGCCATCATGTACTTCACCGATCTTATGAGAAAGACCTGTGTAGAACAGAACACGTTCTGTTGTGGTGGTTTTGCCTGCATCTACGTGAGCAACAATACCTATATTACGATAGCGCTCAAGTGGAGTTGTACGTGCCATATGATCCTCTTAAAGGTTAAAGACAGATTACCAACGGTAATGAGCGAATGCTTTATTCGCTTCAGCCATACGGTGAACGTCTTCACGTTTCTTAACCGCAGTGCCTTTATTATCAGAAGCGTCAACGATTTCTTGAGCTAAACGTAAGCCCATAGATTTTTCGCCACGCTTACGTGCAGCGTCTACTAACCAACGCATACCTAATGCGTTACGACGAACTGGACGTACTTCAACTGGTACTTGATAAGTTGAACCACCAACACGGCGAGATTTAACCTCTACCTGTGGACGGATGTTATCAAGTGCAGTTTCAAAGATTTCTAGGTGCGACTTGCCTGATTTCTCAGCAGCCACGTCTAGCGCACCATAAACAATTTTTTCAGCAGTAGATTTCTTGCCGTCTAACATCACGATGTTAACGAATTTAGCAAGAAGTTCCGATCCGAACTTAGGATCTGGAAGAATTTTACGTTGACCGATTACGCGTCTTCTAGGCATTTTGTATCTCCGGTTTATTCAGGTTTGCTCTTTCGAGTCAATCACCCAAAACAATAATTATAAATATTTAGTGCTTGGCCTTACTAACGGAATACAATTACCCTTTAGGGCGTTTTGCACCGTATTTAGAACGAGCTTGACGACGATCGCTAACGCCTGCACAGTCAAGTGCACCACGAACAGTGTGAAAACGCACACCTGGTAAATCTTTAACACGACCACCACGGATTAGGATTACACTATGCTCTTGAAGGTTATGACCTTCACCGCCAATGTATGAAGTTACTTCGAAACCGTTAGTTAAACGTACACGTGCTACTTTACGTAACGCCGAGTTTGGTTTCTTAGGTGTAGTTGTATATACGCGAGTACATACACCGCGCTTTTGCGGACACGCTTTTAGTGCAGCTGAGTTACTTTTCGTAACCTTGCTACGGCGTGGCTTACGCACTAGCTGGTTAATAGTTGCCATTTAAATAGCTCCTGAAATTAAAATTACTACTGAAAAAAATAAAAAAATCCGCCCTTTATTTACGAGCCTGCATTAAGCACACAAGTAAATGGGTGGCGGAATTTTAATGAGCAAAGTTTAACCTGTCAACCTAAACTAATCGTAAGACAGCATATAACTGCCTTACGATCACTTAATCTATTGATTAAGAACAGTTTATTGATTTCCAGACAAATCAGCATTTAGTGCGTCTGTAAGTGCTTGAGTCGCCTCTTCTGCACTTACTGTTTGCTCTTCTACTACTACTTTGCTTTGTTTACGGCGAGCCATACGTTCTTGATGATACGCAAAACCGGTACCGGCTGGGATCAAACGACCCACAATTACGTTTTCTTTAAGACCGCGAAGCTCATCGCTCTTACCATTCACTGCCGCATCTGTAAGAACACGTGTTGTCTCTTGGAAAGACGCTGCAGAGATGAAAGATTCTGTTGCTAGTGATGCTTTTGTGATACCCATTAACTGGATTTCAAACTTAGCTGGTATCTTACCTTGTTTTTCAAGGTCACGGTTTGCGATATTAACGCGCGCCACTTCGATTTGTTCACCGGCTAAGAAGTCAGTATCACCGCCGTGCATAATGGTACATTTACGTAACATTTGACGGATAATTGTTTCAATGTGCTTGTCATTGATCTTAACGCCTTGCAAACGGTAAACCTCTTGCACTTCGTTAACGATATAGTTAGCAACATGAGTCACACCACGTAGGCGTAAGATGTCATGCGGTGATTCAGGACCATCGGCAATAACTTCACCTTTAGACACTTGCTCACCTTCAAACACGTTAAGTTGACGCCACTTAGGAATCATCTCTTCGTAATGATCACCTTCAGCTGGAGTAATAACTAAACGCTTCTTACCTTTAGTCTCTTTACCGAAGCTAATTGTACCAGTTACTTCAGCTAATATAGCTGGATCTTTTGGCTTACGAGCTTCAAATAAGTCGGCTACGCGTGGTAGACCACCCGTGATATCACGAGTTTTCGAACCTTCTTGCGGAATACGTGCTAACACGTCACCTGGGTTTGCTGTAACGCCGTCAATAACTTCAATCGTAGTGAATGAAGGAAGACGTGTTTCTTGCAGACCGCGCTCTTCACTTTCAATGATAAGCTTTGGTTCTTTCGTATTTACTTTAGCAAGATCTTTTACAACTACACGGGTTAAACCGGTTAGTTCATCAGTCTGTGCTTCAGTATTTGAATCATCGATATCGCTGAACGATACTTTTGACTTATGCTCAAGAACGATTGGGTGACTATGCGGGTCCCAAGTAGCGACGATGTCATTACCTTGAACTTCTGCATTGTCTTGCACTGTTAGTACCGCACCGTAAGGTACTTTATAACGCTCTTTCTCACGACCATGACTATCGATGATAGTAATTTCCGTAGAACGAGAGGTAATAACAATCTTACCGTCTGTGTTTAATACGTACTTAGAGTTATGAAGTTTTAATGTACCGTTAGTTTTAACTTGTACATTATTTTCTGCAGATGCTCTAGATGCCGCACCACCGATGTGGAAGGTACGCATTGTTAACTGTGTACCCGGCTCACCGATTGATTGAGCCGCGATAACACCCACTGATTCACCAGCGTTGATGATGTGACCACGTGCTAGGTCACGACCGTAACAGTTAGCACAAACACCAAAGTCATTATCACATGTGATAACAGAACGTACGCGAACTTCATCTACTGAGTGCTCTTCTAAAAGGTCACACAGTTTTTCGTCAAGCATAACATTACGTTCAACAAGTACAGTATTAGTACCTGGAATTACAATATCTTCAGCAACAACACGACCTAGAACACGTTCGCGAAGTGCTTCTACAACATCACCACCTTCAATAAGCGGTTTCATTGTTAAGCCATCTTCTGTGCCACAGTCATCTTCATTGATTACCAAATCTTGTGCAACGTCTACTAGACGACGCGTTAGGTAACCCGAGTTTGCTGTTTTAAGTGCTGTATCGGCAAGACCTTTACGCGCACCATGCGTTGAGATGAAGTACTGAAGTACGTTTAGACCTTCACGGAAGTTAGCTGTGATTGGCGTCTCGATGATTGAACCATCTGGACGTGCCATTAGACCACGCATACCCGCCAACTGACGAATCTGTGCAGCACTACCACGAGCACCTGAGTCGGCCATCATAAACACTGAGTTAAATGACGGTTGCTCTACTTCTTCACCTTTTGCATTGATAACTGTATCTTTTGACAAGTTAGCCATCATCTCACGTGATAAGTTTTCGTTTACACGTGACCAGATATCGATAACTTTATTGTACTTTTCACCAGCCGTTACAAGACCTGATTGGAATTGTTGGTTGATTTCAGTCACTTCAGCTTCAGCTGATTCAATTATCTGTGCTTTAATCGGTGGGATAACTAAGTCATCAATACCGATAGAAACACCTGACTTCATTGCATAATGGAAACCGGTGTACATAACTTGGTCAGCAAAGATAACTGTATCTTTAAGACCTAGACGACGGTAACACTCATTCAATAAGCCAGAAATCTGCTTTTTACCTAGCGGCTGGTTGATTGACGCAAACGGCATGCCTTTAGGTAAAATTAGAGACAGAATTGCACGACCAACAGTTGTATCGATAACAGTCACAGTGTCTTCTACTATGCCGTCTTCGTTTTTAACTGATTGGCTAATACGTACTTTCACGATTGCGTGAAGGTCTGCATTGCCGCTGCGGTATGCTTTTTCTGCTTCTTTTGGATCTTTAAATATCGCGCCTTCGCCTTTAGCGTTAATGCGGTCACGAGTCATGTAATAAAGACCCAATACAACATCCTGTGAAGGAACGATGATTGGCTCACCATTCGCAGGAGATAGAATGTTGTTTGTTGACATCATTAAGGCACGAGCTTCAAGCTGTGCTTCGATTGTTAACGGTACGTGTACCGCCATTTGGTCACCATCGAAATCGGCGTTGTAGGCCGCACATACTAATGGATGCAAATGAATCGCTTTACCTTCGATAAGCACAGGTTCAAACGCTTGGATACCCAAACGGTGAAGTGTTGGTGCACGGTTAAGTAATACTGGATGTTCACGAATTACTTCGTCAAGTACATCCCATACTTCCGGAACTTCACGTTCAACCATCTTCTTAGCTGCTTTGATTGTCGTAGCCATGCCGCGACGCTCTAATTTGCCATAGATGAATGGTTTGAATAACTCTAGTGCCATCTTCTTAGGAAGACCACATTGGTGAAGCTTAAGTGTAGGACCTACTGTGATTACAGAACGGCCTGAATAATCTACACGCTTACCAAGTAAGTTCTGACGGAAACGACCTTGCTTACCCTTGATCATATCAGCAAGAGATTTAAGAGGACGTTTGTTAGAACCTGTAATTGCACGACCACGACGACCGTTATCAAGTAGCGCATCTACCGCTTCTTGTAACATACGTTTTTCGTTGCGTACAATAATGTCTGGTGCTGCTAAATCTAGTAGACGCTTAAGACGGTTATTACGGTTAATAACACGACGGTAAAGGTCGTTTAGATCAGATGTCGCAAAACGACCACCGTCTAATGGTACTAATGGACGTAGATCAGGTGGCAATACTGGAAGTACTGTCATGATCATCCACTCAGGGTTATTACCTGATTGGTGGAACGATTCCATTAACTTAAGACGTTTAGTGATTTTTTTACGCTTAGTTTCAGAGTTAATTGTTGGTAACTCTTCACGCATCTCAGCAATTAATTGAGCAAGATCAAGTTCACGAAGCAAGTCTAAAACTGCTTCAGCACCCATCTTCGCTTCAAATTCATCACCGTGCTCTTCTAGTGAATCTAAGTATTCTTCTTCACCTAATAGTTGACCACGCTCAAGCGTTGTCATACCAGGCTCAGTTACTACGAATGATTCGAAGTAAAGAACACGTTCAATATCACGAAGCGTCATATCTAGCATTAAGCCAATACGTGACGGTAATGATTTTAAAAACCATATATGTGCAACTGGGCTCGCAAGGTCGATATGACCCATACGATCGCGTCGCACTTTAGTGAGTGTTACTTCAACGCCACACTTTTCACAGATCACACCACGGTGTTTAAGGCGTTTATATTTACCACATAAACACTCATAATCTTTCACTGGGCCGAAAATACGGGCACAGAATAAGCCGTCGCGCTCAGGCTTGAAAGTACGGTAGTTAATAGTCTCAGGTTTCTTTACTTCACCGTATGACCATGAACGAACCATGTCTGGTGAAGCAAGACCAATGCGAATTGCATCGAATTCTTCGGTCTTATTTTGTTGCTTCAGAAACTTAAGTAAGTCTTTCACCTTAGCTCTCCTGTCGGAGTTAATCTTGAGGACGGATAGTCTCGTCCCTACATTCTATTCAGCCATAACAGATGCTGCAGCGTTAACTGCAGCATCTAATTGGCTTAATTTTCTTCCAACTCGATGTTGATACCCAGTGAGCGGATTTCTTTCAACAATACGTTGAACGATTCTGGCATACCTGGTTCCATTTTATGGTTACCATCAACGATGTTTTTATACATCTTAGTACGACCGTTCACGTCATCCGATTTCACTGTTAGCATTTCTTGTAGAGTGTAAGCAGCACCGTAAGCTTCAAGTGCCCATACTTCCATCTCACCAAAACGCTGGCCACCGAACTGTGCTTTACCACCCAGCGGCTGCTGAGTAACAAGGCTGTAAGAACCAGTAGAACGTGCGTGCATCTTATCGTCAACCAAGTGGTTAAGTTTAAGCATGTACATGTAACCAACAGTTACTTGACGTTCAAACTGATCGCCAGTACGGCCATCATAAAGTGTAACCTGACCACTTCGAGGATATCCACCAAGCTCAAGCATGTCTTTGATTTCGCTTTCTTTCGCGCCATCAAATGCAGGAGTAGCTATTGGTAAACCACCTTTTAAGTTTTCAGCTAGACGACGAATTTCGTCATCAGTGAAGCTAGCAATGTCTACAACTTGGCGAGATTCACCAATTTCGTAAGCTTGCTTGATGAATTCACGTAGCTCATGAAGCTCACGTTGTTCTTTCATCATCTCTTCAATACGTTCACCGATACCACGTGCAGCAAGACCCATATGTGTTTCAAGGATCTGACCGATGTTCATACGCGATGGTACACCTAGTGGATTCAATACGATATCTACCGTACGACCTTTGTCATCGTAAGGCATATCTTCTACTGGTACGATAGTCGAGATAACACCTTTGTTACCGTGACGACCCGCCATTTTATCACCCGGTTGGATGCGACGTTTAACAGCTAGGTATACTTTAACAATCTTAAGTACGCCTGGTGCTAAATCATCACCTTGGGTAATTTTACGACGTTTGTTTTCAAACTTTTTATCGTATTCAGCTTTAAGCTCATCGTACTGTGCAGCTAGTTGCTCAAGCTCAGCTTGCTTGTCTTCTTCAGCAAGGCTTTGCGTAAGTACTTTTTCAGCATTAAGAGATGCAAGTTTATCTTCATCAAAACCAGCAGCTATAAGTAGCTTGCGTGCACGGTCTAAAACGCCTGCTTCTAAAATACGGAACTCTTCGTTGAAGTCTTTCTTCGCTTCGCGAAGCTGCATGTCTTCAACTTCTAACGCACGTTTATCTTTTTCAACACCATCACGGGTGAAAACTTGCACGTCAATTACAGTACCAGTTACAGAGTTTGGTACACGTAAAGAGCTGTCTTTAACGTCAGACGCTTTTTCGCCGAAGATAGCACGTAGTAGCTTCTCTTCAGGTGTAAGCTGTGTCTCGCCTTTAGGAGTCACTTTACCTACTAGGATATCGCCGCCTTTAACTTCAGCACCAATATATACAACGCCTGATTCATCAAGCTTGCCTAGCGCAGACTCACCCACATTCGGGATATCTGCAGTGATCTCTTCAGGACCTAATTTAGTATCACGGGCAACACACTGTAGTTCTTGAATATGGATAGTCGTTAGACGATCTTCTTCAACTACGCGCTCTGATAACAAGATTGAATCTTCGAAGTTGTAACCGTTCCATGGCATGAATGCCACGCGAAGGTTTTGACCAAGGGCTAAGTCACCTAAGTCAGTCGAAGGACCATCTGCTAACACGTCACCACGAGTAACCGGTTCGCCAACCATACAAGTTGGTTTTTGGTTAATACATGTATTTTGGTTAGAACGTGTGTATTTGGTTAAATTGTAGATGTCGATGCCCGCTTCACCAGGGATGCGTTCTTCTTCATGTACATTTACAACGATGCGACTTGCGTCAGCATACATTACTTCACCACCACGTTTAGCAACGATAGTTACACCAGAGTCTTTCGCTAGTGTTAACTCAATACCAGTACCTACTAACGGTTTATCCGCTTTCAATGTTGGTACTGCTTGACGTTGCATGTTTGAACCCATCAATGCACGGTTAGCATCATCGTGTTCTAGGAACGGGATAAGTGCTGCCGCTACAGAGATCACCTGTTGTGGTGATACATCCATATACTGCTGGTCCATGCGACCCATAAAGGTAGATTCACCTTTGTGACGACATGGAATAAGTTCATCAACAAACTCATTGGTTTCAGTTAAGTTTGAGTTCGCCTGTGCGATAACAAACTGACCTTCTTCAATGGCTGATAAGTAATCAACTTCATCAGTTACAACACCATCTACCACTTTGCGGTAAGGTGTTTCTAAGAAACCGTAGTCATTTGTACGTGCGTACGTAGACAACGAGTTAATTAGACCGATGTTTGGACCCTCAGGAGTCTCGATTGGACATACGCGACCATAGTGAGTTACGTGAACGTCACGTACTTCAAAGCCTGCGCGTTCACGAGTTAGACCGCCCGGACCTAATGCAGAGATACGACGTTTATGCGTAACTTCTGATAGTGGGTTATTTTGGTCCATAAACTGTGATAACTGAGACGAGCCGAAGAACTCTTTAACCGCTGCCGAAATAGGCTTAGCGTTAATAAGATCTTGTGGCATTATCGCGTCAAGGTCACCTAAGCTTAAACGCTCACGTACAGCACGTTCAACACGTACTAGACCAACACGGAATTGGTTCTCAGCCATTTCGCCAACACTACGTATACGACGGTTGCCTAAGTGATCGATATCATCAACATCGCCTTGACCGTTACGAATAGCAATTAATACTTTCATAACAGACACGATGTCTTCTTTGCTTAATGTGCCTGGGCCTGTGTCTGTATCGTAACCAACACGGCTATTGAACTTCATACGACCTACAGTAGATAAGTCATAACGCTCTTCAGAGAAGAACAAGTTCTGGAATAAAGCTTCAGCCGCGTCTTTTGTCGGTGGCTCGCCTGGGCGCATCATGCGGTAAATTTCTACTAGTGCTTCTAAACGGCTGCTTGAAGAGTCAATGTTCAATGTATTTGACATGTAAGCACCGCTGTCCACTTCATTGATATATAACGTATCAATTTTAGTGTGACCGGCTTTAACCAATTCAGCCATTAGCTCTAGAGTTAGCTCGTCATTTGCATTTGCAATAACTTCACCAGTTGATTCATCAACATAGTTTTTAGCTACAATACGGCCAATGATGTACTCATGTGGTACTTCTAATTGCTTAATGCCTTTCTTCTCGATGCTCTTGATGTGGCGAGCCGTAACACGACGACCGCTTTCAACAAATACTTCACCGTCTTCGCTCTTGATATCAAAAGCGGCAGTTTCACCACGTAAACGCGAAGGTACAAGTTCCATAAGAACTTTACCATTCGTTACTTCAAACGTAGTGTTATCGAAGAACATATCTAGGATTTCTTCGCTAGAATACTCTAGTGCACGTAGGATGATAGACGCCGGTAATTTACGACGGCGGTCAATACGTACATATAAGTTATCTTTTGCATCAAATTCGAAGTCTAACCATGAACCACGGTAAGGTATAACGCGTGCGTTATATAATACTTTACCCGATGAATGGGTTTTACCGCGGTCGTTATCAAAGAATACACCAGGGCTACGGTGTAGCTGAGAAACGATAACACGCTCTGTACCATTGATTACAAAAGTACCGGTATCTGTCATGAGCGGAATTTCGCCCATGTAAACTTCTTGCTCTTTAATGTCTTTAACTGTGCCTGGTGCTTCTTTGTCCATAACAACAAGACGCAGTTTCACGCGAAGTGGAGCAGAATAAGTCACACCGCGAATTTGACATTCTTTTACATCGAAAACTGGCTCACCAATACGGTAACTTACGTATTGAAGCTCAGAATTTCCCGAGTAGCTTTTAATAGGGAACACAGAACGGAAGGCAGCTTCCAAACCATGATCGCCATCAGCGTCCGGCACTAAGAATTTTTTAAACGATTCTAACTGTGTAGACAGTAAAAAAGGTATATCCAAAACTTGTGGACGTTTACCAAAATCCTTACGGATACGTTTCTTTTCAGAATAAGAGTAAGCCATGGGGTTCCTCAGCTTGCTGATCTTTGACCCGACCTGTTCTTGTAAGAACAGACTTAACTGGCAGCTATGCCAAGATTTTACAACATTTAACTGTTGTTCTAATTAGATCCCACTTTAACACTAGCAAACTATAAAGCGTTGAAAGTAAAGAAAAAATCAGATTTTATTTGAACTAAAAGAGTGCATCACTCTATAGCGCAAAAAGGCCGGTGATTAAATAATCACCAGCCCTTGCCTGATTTCTCAGGCAGCGAACTTAGCAAAAGCTAAATTACTTAACCTCAACTTCAGCACCAGCTTCAGTAAGATCTTTTGCAAGTGCTTCAGCTTCTTCTTTAGATACACCTTCTTTAACAGGTGTAGGAGCAGCTTCAACAAGAGCTTTCGCTTCTTTAAGGCCAAGGCCAGTTGCGCTACGAACAGCTTTGATTGCAGAAACCTTGTTAGCGCCAGCGCCAGTAAGGATTACGTCAAATTCTGTTTTCTCTTCAGCAGCTTCAGCAGCTGGACCAGCTACCATTGCAGCTGCAGCAGTTACGCCGAATTTTTCTTCCATTGCTTCGATAAGAGCAACAACGTCCATTACTGACATTTCAGCAATTGCGTCAAGGATTTGGTCTTTAGATACAGACATTACAAATTTCCTAATAATTAACGGACATTAAGTCCAAATAAATTTTACACCGAAAGTGAGATTAAACAGCTTAAAATTAAGCAGCTTGCTCTTCTTTCTGTACACGTACTGCTTCAATTGTTTTACACAATTTGCCAGCAGACGCTTCTTTCATAGCACTCATTAAGCGTGCAACAGCTTCATCGTATGTAGGTAATGTAGCAAGCATTGCTGCATCAACAACATTTCCTTCAAAAGCGGCCGTTTTAAGCTCGAATTTCTCATTCTTTTTCGCGAAATCTGAAAAGATACGCGCAGCAGCACCTGGGTGCTCTGATGAGAAAGCGATTAAGCTTGGACCAACAAATGAATCAGAAAGACACTCAAAATCTGTTCCTTCAAGAGCACGTTTTGCTAAAGTGTTACGGACAACTTTCATCCAAACACCATTTGCACGAGCTTCTTTACGAAGGGCAGTAATTGCGCCAACTGTTACACCACGAGAATCTGCAACAACTGCAGATAGAGCACCATTGGCTGCTTCGTTGACTTCAGCAACTATTGCTTTTTTGCCTTGAAGATTTAAAGCCATGGGTGTTACTCCTGGTTTAATGGGGGTACCGATTATCGGATTCCCCTGTTCTACTCTTCCCTACCAAACAAGGTAGAGATGCTTTTTACGGCGAGAGCCAGAAGGATTAGGAAAAATCTATCTGGGGTCTACACCGTCTACGTAGGTGAATATTAAGGCCGAAGCCACCTACGGTCTTGGACGGAAGCCCAATTTATCGTTAACCCCGAAGGCTTAACGAAATTATGGACTTCAACCCGAATTCTTTACTTTGCAAATTAATAAATTAATCAACAAAATGGCGCGAAATTATAGTACAAATTTCACGCCATGTAAACACTCAATTAAGCAACAATAGTGCTTAAAGTGTTTTGGTCAACAGAAACACCTGCGCCCATTGTTGTAGAGATAGTTACTTTCTTCAAGTAAACACCTTTAGCTTGAGAAGGTTTAGCCTTCTTAAGCGCAACAATTAGAGCTTCAAGGTTTTGTTGTAACTGCTCTGCAGTGAAATCAACCTTACCAATAGTAGTATGGATGATGCCATTTTTGTCATTACGGTAACGTACTTGACCTGCTTTAGCATTTTTAACTGCTTCTGCAACGTTAGGCGTTACAGTACCAGTTTTAGGGTTTGGCATTAGACCACGTGGGCCTAAGATTTGACCTAGTTGACCAACAACACGCATAGCGTCTGGTGATGCAACAACAACGTCAAAGTTCATCTCGCCTTTTTTAACTAGTTCAGCAAGATCTTCCATACCTACTAATTCAGCACCGGCTTCTTTTGCAGCTTCTGCATTAGCGCCTTGTGTGAATACAGCAACACGAACGTCACGACCAGTACCGTTAGGTAGTACAGTAGCACCACGAACGTTTTGATCAGATTTACGAGCATCGATACCAAGGTTAACGGCAACGTCAACACTTTCTACGAATTTAGCTGTCGCTAACTCTTTTAAAAGAGCAACTGCTTCATTGATTTCGTAATCTTTAGTTACTTCCACTTTTTCGCGGATAGTACGCATACGTTTAGTTAATTTAGCCATTTCTTAGTCCTCTACGTTCAAGCCCATCGCACGCGCAGAACCTGCGATAGTGCGAACCGCTGCGTCCATATCGGCAGCTGTAAGGTCAGTTCGTTTTGTCTCAACAATTTCTTCAAGTTGAGCACGAGTTACTGTGCCTACTTTATCAGTGTTAGGACGGCCTGAGCCTGACTTGATACCAGCAGCTTTCTTAAGTAAGTAAGCAGCAGGTGGCGTTTTCATGTCGAACGTAAATGAACGGTCACCGTAAACAGAGATCACTACAGGAACTGGAGCGCCTTTTTCGATAGACTCTGTACGTGCGTTAAACGCTTTACAGAATTCCATGATGTTTACACCGTGTTGACCTAGTGCAGGACCTACTGGAGGACTAGGATTAGCCATACCAGCGGCAACTTGTAGCTTGATTAGAGCTTCAACTTTTTTAGCCATTATAAATACCTCATTTGGTGGGTCTCAGCCTTGTGCGCGCGAGGACGCGTACTCTAACGGCTTCCCAGTTTAAAAATTGGTTTCGTACTTTTTGTACAGTAAAAAATAAATTTTACCTTAATACAAAAAGGCCGCTGATTATAAGTTAA